>NZ_JBMDJH010000021.1:0-79779 GCF_057809085.1 Acidovorax sp. FG48
CGGGTGCCATTGCGACGAGTGCAAGCAGTTCTACACCACCCCGCAGCCCACCCAGGCGCAGGCCGGGGCAATCACACCCCCACCAATTGAGTGCAACACCGAAGAGTTGAAAAAGGCGTATGCATTCGGCTGGTGGAGTGCGCTGGAGAAGCAGCGCGAGACAGCGCAGGCCGGGGCGGTGCCGCTGGATGAGGCCCGCCGCCTGTTTGATGCCGGGTGGAAGGCCGCAGCCCTGTTCTGTGACCGTGAAGACGTTGTGGCAGACGGGATCACCGGATTCGGTGCATGCCCGCAGTTTGAGGCTGCGTTCGCCGCCGCCAACGGCATCAAAGGAGGCCAGCATGGCTAGCCGCCGCGCCCGAGAGCGCCAAGAAGCCAGCGACGCCAAGCACTACCTCGAGCGCTGGCAGGAACAGCGCGACGAGGACGAAGAAGAGCTACCGGAGCGGGACGACGAGCCAGAGCCGGTACACACATTGCAATGAGCCCCGCTAAGGGGCTTTTCTTTTTGGAGGTCAGGATGACCGAAGGCGAATTGCTTGAGCCGAAGGAGATTCGGAAGCTCGCGGGCGCCAGCAAAACCGACGAGCAAGAGGCCTTCTTGAAACAGGAGGGCATCCCCCACAGGCGTCTCGGCAGGCGTATCCTGTTGTCTCGCGCGCACGTTCGCGCCTGGCTGGCTGGGCAGGTGTTCACGCCATCCCGCGGCGTCAATTTGGGAGCAGTGAGATGACAGGCCAATACCCACGACTTCGCGCAAGGACGCGCCGACGCAAGAATGGCAAGGTCGTGGTGTACTACTTTTACGACGCCACCGCGGAGGGCGGCGGAGAGGTTCCGCTTGGCACGGACTACACCCAAGCCATTGCCAGATGGCAAGAAATCACCGACCGCGGCACCGCGGCGCCAACCATCACCGGGACTCTGGAAGAAGCGTTCGCGCGCTGGGAAACAGAGGTTCTGCCCGGGTACTCCAGTGCTGAGACAAAGCGCGGGTACACCAAGAGCCTGCGCATGATGCGCCCAGCGTTCGGAGAGGCAACCTGGGATCAGGTGGACATGCCGACGATCAAGGCCTACCTGAAGAAGCGCACCGCCAAAACCCAAGGCAATCGGGAAATGGCCCTGCTGTCCGTCATCTGGAACTGGGCTCGCGGCGAGGGCCTTGTGTCACAACCGTGGCCCGCGGCAGGGATGGAGCGTAGCCGCTGGAAGAACAAGGAGAAGGCGCGCCGCGTCAAGGTTCACGATGCGGTGTACTCAGCCATCTATGCGGAGGCCTCGCAACACATCAAGGACTGCATGGATTTGGGGTCTGTCACTGGAATGCGGTTGACCGACTGCATTTCAGTGTTGATGCCGCGGGGGCACATTCTGGAGCTAGAGGCCAGCAAGACTGGCAAAGAAGCGGAGTGGGACTTGAACCTGTCCGCGGTGTTGCCTGGACTGGTCGAGCGCAGGAAAGCTCTAGGAGCACCCCACCTGATGCTCCTATCCACCCCAAACGGGCGCCCCGTCACCCAGGCAGCATTGCGCTACGGCTGGGACACTGCCAGGGCCATTGCGGCACAGAAGGCAGATGAGCGGGGCGACAAGGAATTAGCCGCGGCAATCCGCGGTTTGTACTTGAGGGACATGCGCAAACGTGCAGCGCAAAAGGCTGGCAGCTTGGAGGACGCCGCGGAGCTTTTGCAGCACTCGGACAAGCGCACCACCGAGCGGCACTATGGGGGCGTGCGAAAGCTCAAACCCGCGGGCTAAAAAGCGTTCCGGTTTTGCGCGTCTCTACTGTGTAGAATCCCGCGGAGAAACCCGGAACACATTGCCTGCCAAGCCGCATGAATCCTAGATTCTTCGCGGGACTCAAAATCCCCCGCCGCAAGGCGTGCCGGTTCGATTCCGGCCCCGGGCACCACAGTCAACAAGGCCGGTAGCTTCCACGAGCTATCGGCCTTTTTGCTGGGCCAGCCGCTGTGGCGGCGGCATGTGATTTCTGCACACCTCCACACCCAGCCACCGCCATGACCGCCCAGGATCTGATCGCGCACGCCACCGTGCTGGCCTACCGGCTGGCGGGTTATGCCCTGCAGAACATGGCCGAGGATGCAGCCCTGCTGGCGATGATGTTCTGCTGACCTTCGCGTCGCGGCAGCGGCCTCTGCGCTTCGCCCCACCCTCGCGCTGCACCTCAGCGCGCAGCCAGCAACAGGAAGTCCTGCTCATAACCCTTGAGCGATTGCGCCGCACGCAGCCGATGCGCAGGCGTCATGGCGTTGTGCAGGCGCGCAAACCCCTCGCAGCCCTCGGCCACCAGCGCTTGTGCGTAGCGCTGGTAGGCGCCGTCCGGTGACGTCACCACGCGGTCCAGAAAGCCGAGCATCAGCGTGCGGGCCTGGGCGGTGTTGCCACGGTCGGCCTGGATGCTGCGCAGCACCTGCACCAGGTCTTTTTGCCGGCGCACGCGCTCGGCGTAGGTGCGCTGCGGGTCAAAAGCCGACTGGGCGATAAAGGCGCGCAGCACGGCCTTCTGGGGTTCGTCCAGCGCGCCATAAAAGGTTTCGAGCCGCGACGAGAGGTCCTTGAAGCGGCGCTCGCGCATCTTGTCGAGCGATGGGTCCAGCCATTCGGATTTCCAGTCAGCGTTGCTGTCGGCCTGCCTGCGCTCTAGATTGCGGATCTGCGCCTCGGTCAGCTGCGAGGCCAGCCACACCACCTTGGGCTCGGCCTGGGCTAGCACCTTGTCCAGCTGTGTACGTGCCTCGTCATAGATGCGGCAGGCCTGCTCGGGGGTGATGGTCGCGGGCAACTGCTGCTGCACCTTTTGCAACAGCTCGGCATGCTGGGGCAGCATGGTGTCGCGGTGCCAGCGGTGCAGGTCGCCCAGGTCGCCCCGCACGCGCTCCGTCTGCGCGTCCGACAGGTCAAGGTAACGGTTCAGTTGCCAGTACGCCAGGTGGGGCACCTGGTTGTACGCCAGCCGCACCGTGCTGCAGCCCGCCAGCAACGCACCGGCCAGGGCCAGGGCGGCAATGCACAGGGTGGTGCGCAGACGGGACAAAGCGGGCACAGCGGCTCCAGACAAAGGGAATTGCACAGGATAGGCCCAACGCTGCACACGGCAGGCACAGGGCCCAGATACCCCAGCCCGCGCACCAGGATTTAGCCAAAGGCTCCCAACCCGCACGGAGGTCCCACGCCACACCGCGCGACGGATGCGCACAAGGGGCCGGCTGACGCGCGGGCTCAGTTGTCCTGTCGCCGGATCAACTGGCGGCCACTGGCGGTGATGGCCAACTCACCCCCCGTCCCCTTGGTGATGAAGCCCCATTCGAGCAGTCGCCCCGACACATGGTCCTTGAGCGCGTGGGGCAGCGTGATGACTTCGCCCATCTCCAGTTGCTTGAGGGTCTCGATCTCGTCCACGGTGGGGTCGAAATGCGGAGCGTGGTAAGTGGTCATGGTGGTCGCTCTCCAACAAGGTTGCTGAATGAAAGACAGACTTCCGCGCAACCAGATTAGTTCACCGCCCAGGTGGACGCAAGCGCATCAACCCGCCACCGGGGCGCCCGCCGCCTCGGCCATCTGCTGCAGCCAGCGCGCAAACGTGGCCAGCACCGGCGGCTGTGCCTGCGTGGGGCTGATGAGGTAGTACGCCCGCTCGCCGCGCAGCGGGCGGTTGCAGGCCACCACCAGCTCGCCGCTGGCGAGTTCGGCCTCGATGAGCAGCGGCGGGATCAGCGCCACGCCCATGCCATGCGTGGCGGCCACAGCCAGCATGGAGAACAGCTCGTAGCGCGGGCCATCCAGCGCGTGCGGTGCCTCCACCCCCATGGCATCGAACCACTGGCGCCAGCCGTACGGGCGTGTGCTTTGCTGCAGCAGCGGCAGCTCGGCCAGAGCCTCGGCGGCCACGGGCTGGTGGGCGCGGCCCCGGCCCCGGGGCGCGGCCGATTCGAGCAGGCGCGGGCTGCACACGGGCACCACGTCTTCGTGCATCAGCAGCTGCGCCTGCACGCCAGGCCAGTTGGCGACCTGCTCGGGCGTGCCGGCATACAAGGCGGCATCGAAGGTGGTGTCGGCAAACAAGAAGGGCCGCGTCTGTGTGTCGATGTGCACCACGATATCGGGATGCGCCTGCGCCAGGTGCGGCAGGCGGGGGATGAGCCACCGCGTGGCAAAGGTGGGCACTGCCGCCAGCGTGAGGGTGCCGCCCTCGCCCTGGTGGGCCATCACGTCCAGCGTATCGCGCTCCAGCCCCTGCAGCCAGCGCGCCACCTGGCGGCCATAGTGCGCGCCCGCAAGCGTCAGCACCACGCCGTGGCGCGTGCGGCGAAACAGTGCCACGCCCAAAAACTCTTCCAGCGCCTGGATCTGGCGCGAGACGGCGCTTTGGGTGAGCGACAACTCCTGCGCGGCGCGGGTGTAGCTCTCGTGGCGGGCGGCCACTTCAAAACAGGCCAGGGCCTGGGTCGATGGAATGTTGCGGCGCATGATGAAGAGGAATTTTTAAGTGACCAGCCACGCCTTGGCTTAGCTGGCCGCCAGTATTCCATACATTCCATAAACGCATGTCTGGATGAAAAGAACTCGCTTGCGGGCCACCACCCCAAGGCCTACGATGCGCTCCAGATTCGTTTTTTCTTCCCCCTCTTTCCGACCTGGAGACACACATGGCCCACGCCGCTTTTCAATGGGATGACCCTTTCCTCCTGAGCCAGCAACTGACCGACGACGAGCGCGCGATCCGCGACGCCGCCGCCGCGTATTGCCAGGACAAGCTGGCGCCCCGCGTGCTCGATGCCTTCCGCCACGAAAAGATGGACGTGAGCATCTTCCGCGAGATGGGCGAAGTGGGCCTCTTGGGCCCCACCATCCCCGAGCAATACGGTGGCCCCGGCCTGAGCTATGTGGCCTACGGCCTGATCGCCCGCGAGGTGGAGCGTGTGGACTCGGGCTACCGCTCGATGGCCAGCGTGCAGTCGTCGCTGGTGATGGTGCCCATTTATGAATTCGGCAGCGAAGCCCAGCGCCAGAAGTACCTGCCCAAGCTCGCCAGCGGCGAGTGGATTGGCTGCTTTGGCCTGACCGAGCCCGACCACGGCTCCGACCCCGGCAGCATGGCCACGCGCGCCTACAAGGTCGATGGTGGCTACAAGCTCAAGGGCAGCAAGATGTGGATCACCAACAGCCCCGTGGCCGATGTGTTCGTGGTCTGGGCCAAGGAAGTGTCCGAAGGCGGCGCTGTGGGCCCCATCCGCGGCTTCGTGCTGGAAAAGGGCATGAAGGGCCTGACGGCCCCCGCCATCCACGGCAAGGTGGGCCTGCGCGCATCGATCACCGGCGAGATCGTGATGGACGATGTGTTCGTGCCCGAAGAAAACGCCTTCCCTGAAGTGCAGGGCTTGAAGGGCCCGTTCACCTGCCTGAACAGCGCGCGCTACGGCATCGCCTGGGGTGCGCTAGGTGCCGCCGAGTTCTGCTGGCACACCGCCCGCCAGTACACGCTGGACCGCAAGCAGTTCGGCCGCCCCCTGGCCGCCAACCAGCTCATCCAGAAGAAGCTGGCCGACATGCAGACCGAGATCGCCATCGGCCTGCAGGCCTGCCTGCAGTTTGGCCGCATGAAGGACGCGGGCACGGCCAGCGTGGAAGGCACCTCCATCATCAAACGCAACAGCTGCGGCAAGGCGCTGGACATTGCCCGCCTGGCGCGCGACATGATGGGCGGCAACGGCATCAGCGACGAGTTCGGCGTGGCCCGCCACCTGGTGAACCTGGAAGTGGTGAACACGTACGAAGGCACGCACGATGTGCACGCCCTCATCCTGGGCCGCGCACAGACGGGCATCGCCGCGTTCGCCAACTGATCGGCCTGCGCCCCGAGAACCCGCAAAAACACCGCCTTTGCGGTGTTTTTGCCTTGTAGCGCTAGTCCATCATGCGCTGACAGCTATTAATTTCATAGTAAACACCCCATGACCACCTCTTCTACCGCCCCAGGCGCCCTCGCAGGCATCAAGGTGCTCGACCTCTCCCGCGTGCTGGCCGGGCCGTGGTGCACGCAGATCCTGGCCGACCTGGGTGCGGATGTGGTGAAGGTGGAGCGCCCCGGCGTGGGCGACGACACGCGCCAGTGGGGCCCGCCCTTCTTGAAGGACGCGGACGGCAACGACACCAACCAGGCCAGCTACTACACCGCCTGCAACCGCAACAAGCGCTCGGTCACCATCGACATGGCCTCGCCCGAGGGGCAGGCGCTCATCAAGCAGATGGCGCTGGAGGCGGACATCGTGGTGGAGAACTTCAAGGTCGGCGGCCTCAAGCAGTACGGCCTGGACCATGAGAGCCTGCGCGCGCTCAACCCGCGCCTCATTTACTGCTCCGTCACCGGCTTTGGGCAAGACGGCCCGTATGCGGAACGCGCGGGCTACGACCTGATGGTGCAGGCCATGACGGGCTTGATGAGCATCACCGGCCAGGCCGACAACCAGCCCGGCGGCGGCCCCATGCGTGTGGGCGTGGCCGTCATCGACCTGTTCACCGGCCTGTACGCCAGCAACGCCATCCTGGCCGCGCTGCATGTGCGCGACAACGCCACCAATGGCACCGGCCAGGGCCAGCACATCGACATGGCCCTACTCGACGTGGGCATGGCCGTGCTGGCCAACCAGGCCTCGGGCTTTCTGGCCACGGGCAAGGCGCCCGGCCGCATGGGCAACAGCCACCCCAGCCTGGCGCCCTACCAGGACTTCCCCACGCAGGACGGCAACATGCTGCTGGCCATTGGCAACGACGGGCAGTTCCAGCGCTTTTGTGCAGCGGCCAACCAGCCGCAATGGGCCACGGACCCTCGCTTTGCCACCAACACGCTGCGCGTGCAAAACCGTGCCGCACTGATCCCCGCCATGGAGGCCGTGACCCGCACGCGCACCACGGCCGACTGGATCACGCTGCTGGAAGACAAGGCTGTGCCCTGCGGCCCCATCAACACCATCGCCCAGGCGTTTGACGACGCCCAGGTGCAGGCCCGTGGCCTGGCCGTGACGCTGCCGCGCTGGAAAGCTGGCGAGGCCGCCACCGACAAGGTGCAGCAGATCACCGGTGTGGCCAGCCCGCTGCGCCTGTCGGCCACGCCGCCCGTGCTGCGCAATGCGCCACCGGCACTGGGGCAGCACACCGACGAGGTGCTGCGCGAGATGGGCCTGGATGCGGCGCGCATTGCAGCGCTGCGGGCCAGCGGGGTTGTGTAATCGGCCCCTCGCGGCATCGGTCTGCGCGATGCCCTGACCACTGCACGGCCTTGCCCTCACCGGCAAGGCCGTTTTGTTTGGGCTGGCTGCATTCAATAAGTCACTGGCCCTATTCCGCGCACGCCTGCCCCACGGCAAAAAAGGCATGTACAAATATTTACATCCGTCTCCATAATCTCGAAGACACCCTGCCTGCTGCCCTGCCCCCTGCGCGCCGCTGAACCGGGATGGAGGGCCACTGGCCCCACTGCGACGTTTCTGGACCCTCAAGGAGTTCCTCATGAAGCTCAGCCTCAAGCTCCCCCTGGCCTTCACCGTGTCGCTGCTCTTGCTATTTGCAGCGGCCCTGTTTGGCATCAGCCGTCTGAATCAGGCGCTCGACACCTACCAGACCACCGTGGCCCAGAGCTTTGAGCACGAGCGCATGGCAGCGGGCATGCTCAACAACTTCAAGGTGCAGGTGCAGGAGTGGAAAAACGTGCTGCTGCGCGGCAAGGACCCGGCCCAGCTCACGCGCTACTGGGCCGCGTTTGAAAAGCAGGAACAGGCCATCAAGGACGAGGCGCAAAAGCTGGTGGCCGCCCTGCCCCCGGGCGAAGGCCGCGAACGCGTGTTGCAGTTTGCTCAGGCCCACGAACGCATGGGCACCGCCTACCGCAAGGGGTTGGAAGCCTTCAAGGCCGCCGACCACGACCCGCAGGCGGGTGACAAGGCCGTGGCCGGCATGGACCGCGAGCCCTCGCAACTGCTGGACCAGGCGGGCGACCTGATCGCAAAGGCCAGCAGCGCCGTGGCCGAACGTGCCGCCGCCACCGCACAGCGCGCCACCACCATCAGCCTGGTGGTGATGCTGGTGGTGTGCGCGCTGGGCATTGCCGGCGCCATTGCCTTCAGCCGCACGGTGGTGAACCCGCTGGACAACGCGGTGCGCGTGTCGCAGGCCGTGGCCAGCGGCGACCTGACGGTGGCGCGGCATGTGCAGGGCAAGGACGAGATCGCCCTGCTGCTGAACGCGCTGCACGACATGCAGAACAGCGTGTCGCAGGTGGTGAGCAACGTGCGCAACAACGCCGACAGCGTGGCCGCTGCCAGCACCGAGATCGCGCTGGGCAACAACGACCTGAGCGCGCGCACCGAACAGCAGGCCAGCGCGCTGGAGGAAACATCGGCATCGATGGAAGAGCTGAGTTCCACCGTGCAGGCCAATGCCGAAAACGCCCGCACCGCCAACCAGCTGGCCGTGAGCGCCAGCACCGTGGCCGTGCAAGGCGGCGACGTGGTGGCCGAGGTGGTGACCACCATGAAGGGCATCAACGACAGCAGCAAGAAGATCGCCGACATCATCTCGGTCATCGATGGCATCGCGTTCCAGACCAACATCCTCGCGCTGAACGCGGCCGTGGAGGCCGCCCGTGCAGGCGAACAGGGACGCGGCTTTGCCGTGGTGGCCAGCGAGGTACGGAGCCTCGCCCAGCGCAGCGCCGACGCCGCCAAGGAGATCAAGACCCTGATCCACGCCAGCGTGGAGCGTGTGGAGCTGGGTACCACGCTGGTGGACAAGGCCGGCGCGACGATGAACGAGGTGGTGAGCGCCATCCGCCGCGTGACCGACATCGTGGGCGAGATCAGCTCCGCCAGCAGCGAGCAAAGTGCGGGCGTGGCCCAGGTGGGCGAAGCGGTGATGCAGATGGACCAGGCCACGCAGCAGAACGCAGCGCTGGTCGAACAGAGCGCAGCGGCTGCCGACAGCCTGAAGGTGCAGGCGCAGCAGCTGGTGCAGGCGGTGGCAGTGTTCCGGCTGGCGGATGCGCAGACGAGCCCATCCCCAGCCTCCCGCATGCCCGCTGCGGGCCAACGCCAGCCGCGGTTGGCCGCAAGCTGACGTGGCGCGGCCATTTCAAACCCAATCAGCCTGAAGCGCTAGTGCATCATGCGCCAGTAGCTACATAAACAGTAGCAACTGGCGCCTTCTCAGGCTTCGGCCAGCGCAGGCGTTGCCTGCTGCACGGTGGCCAGCGTGGGCGAGGCCAGCTTGCGCAGGTAGGCCATGGTCTGCAGGCAGGCCTGGGCCACCTCGGTGCCCTTCTTCACGAAATGCTCGCGGAAGAAGCGCACATGGTCCTCATGGTCGTGGAAGTCGCGCGGCGTGAGCACGGCCGACATCACCGGCACCTCGGTGTCGAGCTGCACGCGCATCAGGCCGTCGATGACGGCGGTGGTGACGAACTCGTGGCGGTAGATGCCGCCGTTGACCACCAGCGCGCAGGCCACGATGGCGTCGTAGCGCCCGCTGCGCGCGAGCTTGCGGGCGAGCAGCGGAATCTCGAACGCACCGGGCACATCGAACAGCGCCACCTGCGCGGGCGGCAGGCCGTGGCGGTCGAACTCGGCCAGGGCCGCGTCGCGCGCCTGGTGCACGATGTCCTGGTGCCAGCTGGCACTGATGATGGCCACGCGGGCGCCACGGTGGGCGGCGACGGGGGCCAGGGGAGAGACGGAAGAAGTAGCAGAAGACTGATTCATGGGTTCCTCAAAACAGGTCGTACCAGAATCAGGGCGCGCGCGAGCACGGCACCTGCACAGGGCGGCGCAGGCCTCAGGCGCTGACCAGCGGGCAAAAAGCACGCAAGCAAACGCCAAAGGCCCAGCCACCCATGGCGGGTGCTGTGGGTTTCGCGATCTCTTTCATCCGGACTGTGACCGTCGGCTCTGGTTTCGCACCAGATCTGCTGACCCTGCAGGCCTGTTCCGAAGAACGGCTCCGCAGGCGCTCGCGGGCTCTTGCCAGCCTTTCAGCCCACAAATACCGCCGGTGGGGAATTCCGCCCCGCCCTGAGAACGCTGTCGGCCCCGAAGGTCATTCGGGGCCGACGGGCGAGATTTTAGGCGGCTGGGTGGCGCAATGCCGTCGCGCAGGCGATTGCCTGCACTGGCAGTGGCGGTTTCAGTGGCTGGGGGCTGTATTGAATGCCGAAGTCTGCTCAGCGCACGCGCTGAAACCCGCCTTCGGCCCAGGCCGCTGCGCTGGCGGGCGTGAGCTTGAAAGTGGGCGGCGCAGACGCACGGGCCAGTTCCTCACCCAGCTCGTCCTGCGCGCTCAGCGTGGCTGTGGCGCCTTCTTCATCGGGCACGATGGCCAGCGCCACGCGCAGGCGCTGGCCGTCGGCGGTGGTGATGTGCAGGCTCTTGTTCAGCTGCGCGTGCAGTTGCTGCTCATGGCGGCGCACCACCTCGCTCGCGGTCTTGACCAGGGTGTGAAAAGCCGACACATCCAGCGGCTTGGGGTTTTTCTTGTCGCGGCCCATGGTCCAGGGGCCCACCAGCGCGGGCTCGGCCTCGCCCCGCAACGTCATCGACACCGCCCAGCCGTCGTCGTCTTCGTTCTTGATGACCTGCGCCGTCCAGCGCCCATCGCTCCAGCAGCGGGGTTCCTGGATGGTGTCGGGCGTATCGGGTGCGTCGGTCATGGAGAAAAAGGCCTGGGTTGCGGGAAGGGGCGCAGAGCATAACGGCAGGGCTTGGTGGCCCAGATCTTCAATAACCGTTGGTTATCGAAAAAGGCCGTGCATAGCGCGGACCTTGTCACTCTGCCGAAGGGTCCAGCGCCACGCCCGCCGCCTCGCGCAGCACATCGATAAAGGCCTGTGCCGAAGGGGTGGGCGGCTCGCCCAGCCGGGTGATGAGGCCGTAGCTAGGCATGCGGTCGGGCAGCTCGACGGGGATGCGCGAGAGCAGGCCCCGGTCCACATATTTCTGGATCAGCGCGGCGGGCTGCAGCGACATCATGTGGGTGGTGTTCATCAGCTCCAGAGCAAACAAAAAGGACGGCGTCTCCACCACCCCCGCCGTCAGCGCCAGGCCCGCGCCGCCGAACAGGTCGTCCGACACCTTGCGCACCGCCGTGGAGGCGGGGTACAGAATCCACGGCCAGTGGGCCAGCTCGGTCAGCGACAGGTCGGTGGCGCCGCGCAGCGGGTGGTGCTGTCCGCCCACCACATGCAGCGGCTCGGCGGACAGGTGCTCGTAGTGGAACTGGCTGCGCTGGTCCTCGGTGGTGAAGCGGCCAATCATCAGGTCGATCTTGCGTTCGGCCAGCCAGGCGATGAGCTGGTCGCTGCTCTGCTCCAGGATCTTGATGACCAAGAGGGGCCGCAGGCGCTGGATTTCCACCACTGACGCCACCAGCACATGCGCGGCCGAGCCGGTGATGGCGCCCACCGTCACATGGCCGTGGCCGCCCTGCTTGAGGGCATTGAATTCATCGACAAACTTGCGCTGCACATCCAGCGCGGCGCTGGCGTAGCGCAGCGTAAAAAGCCCCAGCTCGTTGGGCCGCATGCCGCGCGAGAGGCGATCGAACAAACGCGCCTCCAGGATCTCCTCGATGTCCATCAGGATCTTGGTGGCCGCCGGCTGCGTGACATGCATCTGCTCGGCCGTCAGCCGCAGGTTGCGGGTGCGGCCCAGGATGTCCAGAAACTGCAGATGCCGAAAGCGCAGGCGCGCGCAGGCCTGCGCCAAAGACAAGGGTTTACCCGGAAATTCGTCTGGACTCATAAGCGTTTGGAATGGATTGTCGCAAAACATTCAGTAGACCCAGAGGTTCGCGAAACCTAACCTTCGCCTTGCGTTCATCACGGCTTGCCAAAAAGCTGAAAACGCCGACGGCCTCGCCAGCGGGGTCCCCGCCATTCCAACGGAGACAAGACACCATGCAATTCACTTCCCTCGCCAAATCCTTGGCACTCGGCGCCACGCTGCTGGCCGCCCTCTCCGCACCCGTCGCCGCACAAGTCAAGGAACACACCTTCAAGGTCGGCATCGGCCTGAGCGACGACCACCCGCAGGCCCAGGCCGTGCGCCACTTTGCCGAGCGCCTGCAGGCCAAGAGCGGCGGCAAGATGAACGCCAAGCTGTTTGCCAGCGGTGCCCTGGGCAATGACGTGAGCATGACCTCGGCCCTGCGCGGCGGCACGCTGGAGATGACGATTCCCGATTCGTCCACGCTGATGTCGCTGATCAAGCCCTTTGGCGTGCTGAACCTGCCGCTCACCTTCAACAACGAGGCAGAAGCCGATGCGGTGCTGGACGGCCCCTTCGGCCAGAAACTGCTGGCCATGCTGCCCGACAAGGGCCTGATCGGCCTGGGCTTCTGGGAAAACGGCTTCCGCCATGTGACCAACTCGCGCCGACCCATCAACACGGCCGACGACTTGGCAGGCCTGAAGCTGCGCGTGATCCAGAGCCCCTTGTTCCTGGACACCTTCAATGCCCTGGGCACCAACGCCACGCCCATGCCGTTCACCGAGCTGTACACCGCCATGGAACAAAAGGCCGTGGACGGCCAGGAGAACCCGCCCGCCACCATCCTGGCCAGCAAGTTCTATGAAGTGCAAAAGCACCTGGTGCTGTCGCGCCACATGTACAGCGCCTGGGTACTGCTCATTTCCAAGAAGACCTGGGACGGCCTCTCGGCCGACGAGAAGAAGATCGTGCAGGAAGCCGCGCGCGAAGCCACGGTGTTCGAGCGCAAGACCATCCGCGCCTTCAGCGAAACCGCCCTGGGCGAGCTGAAGAAGGCCGGCATGCAGATCACCGAGCTGCCCGCCGCCGAGCAGGCCAAGCTGCGCACCAAGCTGCAGCCCGTGCTGGCCAAGTACGGCAAGGAGTTTGGCGAAGAGACCACCAGCGAGCTGATGGGCGAACTGGCCAAGGCGCGGGGCGGCAAGTAACTTGCACGCTTCCCGGGGCGCAGCGTCCGGCTGCGCCCAGCCCCTCTTTTGCGACGCCCCGACCCCATGACAAAAACACCCCGCCGCCCCTTCCGCTCCCGCGAATGGTTTGCCGCGCCCGAGCGCTCGGACATGACCGCGCTGTACCTGGAGCGGTTCATGAACTACGGGCTCACGCCCGAAGAACTGCGCTCGGGCCGGCCCATCATCGGCATTGCGCAGACGGGCAGCGACCTGTCGCCCTGCAACCGCATCCACCTGGATCTGGCGCGCCGCGTGCGCGACGGCATCCGTGATGCGGGCGGCATTCCGATGGAGTTCCCCGTCCACCCCATCTTTGAGAACTGCCGCCGCCCCACGGCCGCGCTGGACCGCAACCTGGCCTACCTGGGCCTGGTGGAGATCCTGTACGGCTACCCCATCGACGCGGTGGTGCTGACCACGGGCTGCGACAAAACCACGCCGGCGGGCATCATGGCGGCATCCACGGTGGACATTCCCGCCATCGTGCTCTCGGGTGGGCCGATGCTGGACGGCTGGCATGAAGGCCAACTCGTGGGCTCCGGCACCGTGATCTGGCGCAGCCGCCGCCAGCTGGCTGCGGGCGAGATCGACGAAGAAGAATTCTTGCAGCGCGCCTGCAATAGCGCGCCCTCGGCCGGGCACTGCAACACCATGGGCACGGCATCAACCATGAACGCCGTGGCCGAGGCGCTGGGCCTGTCGCTGCCGGGCTGCGCGGCCATTCCAGCGCCCTACCGCGAGCGCGGCCAGATGGCGTACGAAACCGGGCGGCGCATCGTGGAGATGGCGTACGAAGACCTGCGCCCCTCGCGCATCCTGACGCGCGAGAGTTTCTTGAACGCGCTGTCGGTGGTGAGCGTGGCGGGCGGCAGCAGCAACGCGCAGGTGCACATCATGGCCATGGCGCGGCACGCGGGCGTGCAGCTCGATGCACAAGACTGGACCGACCACGCCTACGACCTGCCGCTCCTGCTGAACATGCAGCCTGCAGGCCAGTTTTTGGGCGAGCGCTTCTTCCGCGCCGGTGGCGTGCCCGCGCTGATGTGGGAGCTGCAGCAGGCGGGCAAATTGCATGCCGATTGCGCCAGCGTGACGGGCAAGACGGTGGGCGAAAACCTGCAAGGCCGCGAAACCCATGACCGCGAGGTGATCCGCCCGTTCAGCAACCCGCTGATGCACAAGGCGGGGTTCATGGTGCTCAGCGGCAACCTGTTCGACTTCGGGATCATGAAGACCTCGGTCATCTCCGAGGCCTTCCGCCAGCGCTACCTGACCCGCCCGGGGCAGGAGGGCATCTTCGAAGCCCGCGCCGTGGTGTTCGAGGGCGCAGACGACTACCACGCGCGCATCAACGATCCGGCGCTCGATATCGACGAAGGCTGCATCCTGGTCATGCGCGGCGCGGGCCCCATCGGCTGGCCCGGCTCGGCCGAAGTGGTGAACATGCAGCCGCCCGATGCACTGATCAAGCGCGGCATCAACACGCTGCCCACGCTGGGCGACGGACGCCAGTCGGGCACGGCAGACAGCCCGTCCATCCTCAACGCATCGCCCGAAAGCGCCGTGGGCGGGGGGCTGAGTTGGCTGCAAAGCGGCGACACGATCCGCATCGACCTGAACACCGGCCGCTGCGATGCGCTGGTCGCCCCCGAGGAAATCGAGCGCCGAAAGCGTGACCTGCCCACCCCACCCGTGCCCGCGAGCCAGTCGCCGTGGGAGGCGCTGTACCGCGAGAAAACGGGGCAGCTGGCCGATGGCGCCACGCTGGACTTTGCGCTGGGTTTTCAGCGCATTGCCGAAAAAACGCCACGCCACAACCACTGACAACGAACGGGCGGGCCACCGGTACCCACCCAGACTTTTTCGAAGGACTCTCCATGAACAACATGACGGCAGCAGCAGTTGCCGAACGGGCCCGTGCGCCCCACGCCGCATTGCAAGTGCTCCCCGACGACGGCCTGCAAGGCACGCTGGTCGGCCGTGTGTGGGCGCCCAGTGGTGCCGTTCCCGGCCCGGCCGTGGTGGCACTGCGACCCGAAGGTGTGTTTGACCTCAGCGCGCACTACCCCACCATGAGCACGCTGCTGGACACCCTGGCACCGGCAGAGGCTGCGCGCTTCGCCACGGGCCAGTACCTGTGCAGCGTGGACCACCTGCTGGGCAACAGCCAACCCGGCGCGCGCGATGCCACACGTCCCTGGCTGCTGGCCCCGTGCGACCTGCAGGTGGTGAAAGCTGCGGGCGTGACCTTTGCCGCCAGCCTCATCGAGCGCGTGATTGAAGAGCAGGCGCGCGGCGACGCCACCCGCGCGCAGGGCCTGCGCAGCCAGGTCATCGGCCTCATCGGCCAGAACCTGGCCGACATCCGCCCCGGCTCGCCCGAGGCCATGCGCCTAAAGGCGTTGCTGCAGGACAAAGGCCTGTGGTCGCAGTACCTGGAGGTGGGCATCGGCCCCGACGCCGAGGTGTTCACCAAGGCACCGGTGCTGGCCTCGGTGGGCTGCGGCGACGACATCGGCATCCGCTCCGATTCGGCCTGGAACAACCCCGAGCCCGAGGTGGTGCTGGCCGTGAACAGCCGGGGCCAGATCGTGGGCGCCACGCTGGGCAACGACGTGAACCTGCGCGACATCGAGGGCCGCAGCGCACTGCTGCTGGGCAAGGCCAAGGACAACAACGCATCGTGCGCGCTGGGCCCGTTCATCCGTCTGTTCGACGCCAGCTTCGGGCTGGAACAGGTGCGCAATGAGACGGTGCACCTGCGCGTGGCGGGCGCGGACGGCTTTGAGCTGCGCGGCATCAACACCATGGCCAGCATCAGCCGCGACCCCAGCGACCTGGTGGCGCAGGCCCTGGCCGCGCACCAGTACCCGGATGGATTCATGCTGTTTCTGGGCACGCTGTTCGCGCCCATTGAAGACCGCGACCAGCCGGGTGGCGGCTTCACCCACCACCTGGGCGACCTGGTGTCCATCCAGAGCGCGTGGCTGGGCGGCCTGCACAACCGCGTGGCACACAGCGAGGCCGCGCCGCCCTGGCGCTTTGGTCTGCGCGCCTTCATGGCCAACCTGGCGCAGCGCGGGCTGCTGCACGGCACCGCCCTCTGACTGAAAAAGATAACAGGAGACACCCATGCTCAATGCCTTCATCGACCGCTGCTGCCGTGCCATCAACCTGCTCATCGCCCTGGCGCTGGCCGTGATGGTGGCCATGGTGTTCGGCAACGTGGTGCTGCGCTATGCGTTCAACTCCGGCATTGCTATCAGCGAGGAGGTCTCGCGCTGGCTGTTTGTGTGGATCACCTTCCTGGGCGCCATCGTGGCGGTGCGCGAGCGGGGCCACCTGGGTACCGACTTTCTGCTGGCGCGCCTGCCACCGCTGGGCCAGCGCATTTGCTTGGGCCTGAGCTACGCGCTGATGATCTGGTGCACCTGGCTGCTGTTCAGCGGCGCACTGGCGCAGGCACGTATCAACTGGGATGTGGATGCGCCGGTCACCGGTGCATCCATGGCCATCTTCTATGCGTCCGGCGTGGTGTTTGCCGTGGCGGCGGGCCTGCTGCTGGCGCTGAACCTGTGGCGCATTGTGTCGGGGCAGATGCCGGACAGCGAACTGGTGCAGATCTCCGAGTCCGAAGAACTGGCCGCCGTGGGCAGCCAGCTGCCACACGCAGCCCCCGCGCCCACGGCCTCACGCCAGTGAGTCCCACACCGCAATGACCTGGAGCGCTCTTCCATGACCGTTTTTATCTTCCTCGGCTCCCTGCTGGCCGCCATGGCCATCGGCGTGCCGATTGCCTACGCGCTGCTGGTGTCCGGCGTCGCCCTCATGTGGCACCTGGACCTGTTTGACGCACAGATCCTGGCGCAGAACGTGATCAATGGCGCAGACAGCTTTCCGCTGCTGGCCGTGCCGTTCTTCATGCTGGCGGGCGAAATCATGAACGTGGGCGGGCTGTCGCAGCGCATCGTCAAGCTCGCGCTCACACTGGTGGGGCACAAGCGCGGGGGGCTGGGCTTTGTGGCCATCCTCGCGGCCTGCATGCTGGCGGCGCTGTCGGGCTCGGCCGTGGCCGACACGGCAGCGCTGGCGGCCCTGCTGCTGCCCATGATGGTGAAGGCGGGGCACGACAAGGCGCGCGCGGGCGGGCTGATTGCCTCGGCCGGCATCATCGCGCCGGTCATTCCGCCCTCCATCGGCTTTGTGGTGTTTGGCGTGGCGGCCAATGTGTCGATCAGCAAGCTGTTTTTGGCAGGTATCGTGCCGGGGTTGCTGATGGGGCTGGCGATTGCGGTCACCTGGTACTGGGTCTCGCAGCGTGAAAACGTCACTCCACCACCCAAGGTCTCCACGGCCGAGAAGCTGCAGGCGCTCAAGGAATCGACCTGGGCGCTGTTCCTGCCCGTCATCGTGATTGTGGGCTTGAAGATGGGCGTGTTCACGCCCACCGAGGCGGCGGCGGTGGCTGCGGTTTACGCCCTGTTCGTAGCCACTCTGGTCTACCGCGAGCTGCACTGGCGCCAGCTGACCGAGGTGTTCATCAGCGCGGCAAAGACCACGGCCGTGATCATGTTCCTGGTGGCCGCCGCCATGGTCAGCGCCTGGCTTATCACCGTGGCCGACATCCCGCGCCAGCTGGTGGGCCTGCTCAAGCCGCTGATGGAGCACCCCACGCTGCTGCTCATCGCCATCATGGTGCTGGTGATGGCCGTGGGCACCGCCATGGACATGACGCCCACCATCCTCATCCTCACGCCCGTGCTGATGCCGGTGGTGAAGGCCGCAGGCATCGACCCGGTCTACTTTGGCGTGCTGTTCATCATCAACAACGCCATCGGACTCATCACCCCGCCCGTGGGCACGGTGCTGAACGTGGTGGCGGGCGTGGGCAAGATGCGCATGGACGACGTGACGCGGGGCGTCATCCCGTTCATGGTGGCGCAGTTTGCGGTGATGTTCTTGATGGTGCTGTTTCCATCGCTCGTGCTGGTGCCGATGCGGTGGTTTACGGGGTGAACCTGGGGGTTTGAAGCAAAAAATGCCGCAAGCGCTATTGGATATTGCGCTTGCAGCTATCAAATCAGGAGTTAATCACTCCTAAACGCTGTTCAGTTCGCCACTGTGAACCGCTTTTGCACATGGCGCGGCGTTTCCAGTTCGTCCACCATCGCCACGGCCAGGTCGGCCACGCTGATGCTGCCGGGCTGGTCGCCGTTCATCAGCGGGGCCTCGTCGCCCAGTCGGTACTGGCCGCTGCGCTCGCCGGGCTGCAGCAGGATGGGGGGCGAGAGGAAGGTCCAGTCCAGCGTGTTTTCGGTGCGGATCCAGTTCAGCGCCTCGCGGGCGGCCAGGGCACCCTGCTTCCATTCCGCGGGGAACTGGGGCGTGTCCACCAGCTGTACGCCGGGCGCCACAAACAGGCTGCCTGCGCCGCCCACCACCAGCAGTCGGCGCACACCGGCGGCCTTGGTGCCGTCGATGATGGCGCGCGTGCCCTTGAGGAACTGGTCGTGAATGTCTGGCACCGTCCAGCCAGGGTTGTAGGCGCTGACCACGGCGTCGTGGCCAGCGACCGCCTTGGCCACCTGGGCAGCGTCCTGCGCGTCGGCGGCGACCACGGTCAGGCCTTCGCGGGGGGTGAGCTTGCCAGGGTTGCGGGCCAGCACGGTCACGCGGTGACCACGTTGCAGCAGTTCGTTCAGCACGGCCGAGCCGACAAAGCCGGTGGCACCAATCAGGGCGATGTTCATACGGTGTCTTTGGGGTCAAAGTTGCGATGTAGTGAGAATAGGAGCTTGTCAAAGCAGGCGGTAGAGGGCTAAAACAGCCTTCTTTTTGAAGCTCTACTTCACAATCAACTCCCTACCACTCTCGTTGACCCATGATGGAAGACCTCAAACGCATGGCCGTGTTTGCCGCTGTGGTGCAACACGGCTCGATGAGCGGCGCCGCGCGCGCCCTGGGCATGAGCACCTCGGCGGTGAGCCAGCAGGTGCGCAAGCTCGAAAGCGATGGCGGCGTGACGCTGCTGCACCGCTCCACACGCAAGCTGGCGCTCACCGAGGCGGGCCAGCGGTACCACGCGCGCTGCGCTGCCATGTGGGCGGCGGCGGAGCAGGCGCGGGCCGAGCTGGCGGCCTCGCGCGATGCGCCGAGCGGCGAGTTGCGGATGTCGGCCACCGTAGGTTTTGCGCGGCACATTGCGCCCGCCCTGGGAGAACTGCTGGCCGCGCACCCGGCGCTGCGCCTGCGGCTGCTGGTGGACGACTCCACCATCGACCTCATCAACGCCCGCATCGATCTGGCGGTGCGCTACGGGCGCCTGGCAGATTCGACCTGGGCCGCGCGGCGCCTGGGGGGCATGCACTGGTACCTGTGCGCGTCGCCCGACTGGGTGGCCGCACATGGCATGCCCCAGCACCTGGACGCGCTGCTGTCCCACAGCTGGCTGGGCTTTGCGCGGGAGGGGGGTGGGCTGCTCATCGACCTGCGCAGCCCCACCGGCGAACCCCGCGCGCTGCGCGTGGAGCCGCGCATTGCCAGCAACAACCAGCTCTCGATCCAGCAGATGTGCGAAGCCGGGCTGGGGTTGGCGCTGGTGGGCAGCATGGATTCGCACGATGCGCTGCAGGCCGGGCGGCTGGTGCGGCTGCTGCCGGAGTGGTCGTTTGGCACGCTGGATATCTGGGCCGTCACGCCCCAGCGCGATGCCCAGCCCGCAAAGGTGCGCCAGGCGATTGCAGCGCTGCACGCCTACCTGAAGCAGGTGCCGGGCATTTCGGACTGAGGCCCGGCGATACTGTGAAACCCTGCCAGCCCACTACTGCGCGGAAGCCCCACGGCAACGCCACGCCCCTGCGGCAGACCTTGCACAGTGGCTGATATCTTGACCAGACCGTTGCGGAGACATCCATGATTCTTGAAGTTGCCCACCTCACTGTCCGCACCGGTCAGAACAGCGCGTTTGAGCAGGCTTTTGCCCAGGCGCAGCGCATCATTGCGTCCATGCCCGGCTATTTGTCCCATGAGCTGGGTCATTGCATGGAGCGACCGCAGGACTATGTACTGCTGGTGCGCTGGGCCACCCTGACCGACCACGAGGTGGGGTTCCGCCAGTCCGCCCAGTACCAGGAATGGAAGCGGCTGCTGCACCATTTTTACGATCCGTTCCCCACGGTTGTGCACTTTGAGCCCGTCACGCCGGACAGGGTGTGACGGCGCCGCCACGCACGGATGCTGCAGCGCACTATTCGGGTATTGCCTGAAGATTTAGCGCACTGCGCATGCCGTTTGGGTCCTAGAATTTGTAAAAGCGCGTATCTTCGTATCTTCATTACCGCGCGAAGGATCCAACATGAAAGCCATCCAGCAGGACATCGACGAGCGGACCAACCTCACCAGCACCAACAAGTTCGAGCTGTTGCTGTTCCGCCTGGGCATCGACAGCGCCTTGGGCAAGTCCGAGCTGTTCGGCATCAACGTCTTCAAGATCCGCGAGATCGTGGCCATGCCCAGCATCACGCCGATCGCTGGCACCACGGCCCATTCGCTGGGAGTGGTCAACCTGCGCGGACAGGTGATTCCGGTGCTGGACCTGCCCTCCATCGTCGGCTGCAAGCCCCAGACGGGCCTGAACATCATGCTGGTGACCGAATACGCGCGCACCACCCAAGCGTTTGCAGTCGAGTCGGTGGAAGACATCGTGCGCCTGGACTGGAAACAGGTGCTGTCGGCAGAGACCAGCGGCGCAGCCGGCAAGCTGGTGACCAGCATCGCCCGCCTGGATGGCAACACCGACGAGTCCCGCCTGGCCCAGGTGCTGGACGTGGAGGCCATCCTGCAAATGATCTCGCCTTCTGACGGTCATGAGGTCACCGAAGAAAAGGTGGGCGCCAAGCTCAAACTCAAGCCCGGCTGCATCATCCTGGCGGCCGATGACTCGTTTGTCGCCCGCTCGCTAATCGAGCAAGAACTCAAGGTGCTCAACGCACCCTATGAAATGGTCAAGTCCGGCAAAGAGGCCTGGGACCGGCTCAACGCCATCGCCAAAAGTGCCGAGGCCGAAGGCAAGACCGTGCTGGACCGCGTGGCCATGGTGCTGACCGACCTGGAAATGCCCGAGATGGATGGCTTCACGCTGACGCGCAACATCAAGCAGGACGCTCGTTTTCACGGCCTGCCGGTGGTCATCCACTCCTCGCTGTCGGGCTCGGCCAACGAAGACCATGTGCGCAGCGTCGGGGCTGATGGCTACGTGGCCAAGTTCGTGGCGGAAGACCTGGCAGAAACCATCCGCCGCGTGCTCCCCAAGTAAACCGGCGGCCCATCCCGCCATCACGACGGCCCTGCGGGGCCGTCGTGTTTTGAAGGATGCCACACCGCGTCCAGTTAGCTCGTAGCGCCGATTGAATATGCCTCGGTAGCTATCATTTTTGTTGGTACCTATTGGCAGGGCGCGCAGGCTTTCACGGGTTGTTACAGCCTTTCTCTGCACCTGTGCTGACGGCGGGTCAACCAAACGCCCGCCCCACGCGCTAAAGTGGTTGGCACCTCTGTGCCAGGCTCCTGAAATTTGTAACGTTCCACCGGAGCGCTTTTCATGGGCTTTACGGACGGGGCGGAACGCGCCATTCCGGCCGGAGTCTGAACATCATGACCTACACCATCACACGCATCCTTTCGGCCACGGTTCTGGGGGCCCTGGTGACAGGGTGCGCCACCGTACCCGGTGACCCGTACTACGACGCTCCACGCTACCCCGTGTACGAACAGCCCGGCTACATCTACAGCGCGCCGCAGCCGGTGTACCAGGCCCCGCCCGTGTACCGCGCGCCCGGCGTGATCTATTCGGCCCCACCGCCTGCTGTGTACTACGGCGGACGTGACCGCGACGACAACCGCTGGGACAACGACCGCAATCGCGGTGACTGGCGCGAAAGGGAACGTGAGCGTGACCGCGCCGAACGCGACCGGGCCGCCCGCGAACGTGAGCGGCGCGACCAGCAAGCGCGCGAAGCCGACCGCCGCGCCCGTGAGCAAGACCAAGCCCGCCGGGAGCAGGCCGAACGGGACCGCCGCGCCGCAGAAGACCGCCGTAATCGCGAGAACCGCCCCGGCCGTCTGGCGCCTGACAGCTATACCCCGAGCCCGTACGACTGGCGCTCGCGCCAGCAGTCCAACAGCCAGGAAAAGCCTTGATGGCCTCTTACTGAACCCGCTGTCCCAGTCACTTTTTTCATCACCATGAAGCCACGCAAACACATCCTCATCACCGGTCTGTGCGTGGTCTTCCTGGGTGCCTGGGCTCCCTTGGGAGCCCAGGCGCAAGTGATACGCTGCACCGATGCCGCCACGGGCAAGGTCACCTACACCGACGGCAAGTGCGCCAGCGGCGCCACCGAGCGCGAGGTGGAGGCCCGCAAGACCCCACAAGAGATCCAGCAGGAGCGCGAAGAAGCAGCCGAAGCGCTGGCCCGCAAACAGCAGCGGCTGCAGGCCGAAGCAACGGCTGCGGACGCCGAATCACGGCGCAACGCACCGCGTGACCACGCGGCCCCGGCCAAGACGATCGACTATGCGCGCTCTCCGGAGTGCGCTCGCTCGCGGCGGAACCTGGATGTGGTGCTGAGCAGCGCCACGGGTGGCGGCTATGAACAAAACCTGCGGGTGGAGGCGGCACAGCGACAGGTCGACCTGGACTGCCTGGGCCCCCAGGGCTATGCAGAGGTGGAGAAATCCCGTCCCCGGTCCAACACCACGGCACCCGTGGTGGTCGTTCCCCCACCGTACTACCCGGTGCGGCCTACGCCCGTGCAGCCACCGCCGCCCACACCAGCTCCCAAAAAATTCACGCAGTGCAACGTGTTCCGCTGCTACGACGCTCAGGGCAACAGCTACCCCCGCTGATTGGGCGCCCGTTGCAGGCGGATTGAGCAACCTTCGAAGTTATTGCGCGGCTGCTCAGACCCGTAGCCCTTCGGCTACGCTGGGGTAACGCAACCGCAGCCCCAACTCGCGCAGCATGCGCTGGTTGTCCAGCCGGCGCGATTCGCTCATGAAGCTCAACAGCATCAGCGACAGCTGCTCCTGCGCCGTGCTGCGTGGCACACGCGGCGGGCGCGGCAGACCATACAGGTCGGCTGCCAAGTCAAAGTAGTCGCCCATCTTCATGTGGGTGGAGTCACTCACGTTGTAGGCGCGCTGCGGCCGGCCCTTCCACACCGCCGCCATGCAGGCGCGGGCCAGATCATCGGCATGGATGTGGTTGGTGAACACATCGTCCTCAGCCACCAGCACGGGCGTGCCCCGGCGCAAACGCGCCTCCGGGGTGCCCCCCTCCCGGTCAGGCGCATAGATGCCCGGAATGCGCAGCACCGTGGCCCGCACGCCGGCACGGCCCAGATGGCGCACGGCGCGCTCGGCATTCACCCGGCGCTGGGCGCGCGGTGTGCCAGGAGCCACGGCCCGCGTCTCCGGCACCAGGGCGCCCTGGCAGTCGCCATATACGCCGCTGGTGGACGCATACGCCAATGACGCTGGCAGGCTGCGCAGCCGCAACGCGCGGGCCAGCGCCACGGTGCGCGGGTCGCGCCACCAGGCATCACCCCCTGCGCCCTCGCCCGGCGGTGGCGCCAGATGCAGCACGCGCGTGGCCAGGCCAGACAGCCTGCGCAACGTCGCCGCATCGTCCAGATTGCCCACCAGCGGCCGGGCGCCCTGCGCGCGCAGCCCCGGCACCCGCCCTGCGCTGGAGGTCAGCGCCAGAACCTGCATGCGGCCAGCCCCAGGGCCCGTCTGCAGATTACGCAGCACCCGTTGACCTACATCACCACAGCCCACGATCAGCAGGCGTTCGCGGCGAAAGCGGGCTGGCAGGGCGCCGAGGGGGTTTTGGTTTGAAGGCAAAATCGGGACCGTCCGTTGACTACAAGAGCCCCCGAGGATACCCACTCCATGACCAGTGCTGAGTCCGTTTTCCAGATCACCGTGCAGCCCAGCGGCCGCGCTTTCAGTGCCAATGCGGGCGAAGCCATCCTGGCCGCCGCCATCCGCAGCGGCGTGGGCCTGCCCTATGGCTGCAAGGACGGCGCCTGCGGCTCGTGCAAATGCAAAAAAATCAGCGGCACCGTGCAGCACGGCGCCCACCAGTCCAAGGCCCTCTCGGCCGACGAAGAAGCCGCAGGCCTGGTGCTGACCTGCTGCGCGCAGCCGCTGTCCGACGTGGTGCTCGAATCACGCCAGGTCACCGACGAAAGTGCCTACCCCATCAAAAAGATGCCCGTGCGCGTGGCCTCGCTCGAAAAGAAGTCGCACGACGTGATGCAGGTGCGCCTGCAGTTGCCTGCGGCAGATACCTTCCGCTACCACGCGGGCCAGTATATTGAATTCATCCTGCGCGACGGTGCGCGCAGGGCCTACTCGATGGCCAACGCGCCGCACACCCAGGCCGAGGCGCCGGGCGTGGAACTGCACATCCGCCACATGCCGGGCGGCAAGTTCACCGACCATGTGTTCGGCGCGATGAAAGAGAAGGAAATCCTGCGTGTCGAGGGCCCGTTCGGCAGCTTCTTCCTGCGCGAAGAATCAGACAAGCCCATCGTGTTGCTGGCGTCCGGCACCGGCTTTGCCCCCATCAAGGCACTGATCGAGCACCTGCAGTTCAAGGGCATCAGCCGCCCCACCGTGTTGTACTGGGGCGGCCGTCGCCCGGGCGACCTGTATCTGGACGACTGGGTGCAGGCCCGCGTGGCAGAGCTACCGTGGCTGCGCTACGTTCCGGTCATTTCCAATGCGCTGCCCGAGGACGGCTGGACGGGCCGCACCGGCTTTGTGCACCAGGCGGTGCTGGATGATTTTGCAGACCTCTCGGGCCACCAGGTCTATGCCTGCGGTGCCCCCATCGTGGTCGAATCCGCCCGCGATGCCTATAGCGCCCAGCGCGGCCTGCCGCCCGAGGAATTCTTCGCCGACGCCTTCACCTCGGAAGCCGACAAGCACGGCGGCTGACCTAACCACCCCACGGCACCAGCCACCCCACTGACCGTGCGCCCAGCGCCCGCCCAGCCCACCCCGCAGGGCGCGCCGCAGCGCTGGCCCCAGGCCCGGCGCGCGGGCTTTATTGCCACGCTGCTGTGCCTGGCGGCGCTGCTGGTGTGGGGCGCAGGCGAATGGGCCGAGCAAAGCGAACGCGATGCCCAGTGGGACAACCTGCGCCGCTTGGGCGAGGTACAAGCCCTGGCGCTGCGCGGCGTGGCCACGCGGTACAACTACCTGCCCTTCACGACCGCGCAGCACCCGCTGGTGCGGCAGCTACTGCAGCGGCCCGCATCACAGGCCGTGCGGGACGCTGCCAACGCCTACCTGCAGGCGGTGAACCAGCACGCGGGCTCTGACATGTTGTACGTGATGGACCCGCAGGGTCTCACGCTCGCGTCCAGCAACTGGGACACCCCCAACAGCTTTGTGCACCAGAACTACGGCAATCGCCCGTACTTTCGCGATGCCCTGGCAGGCCAGACAGGCCGCTTTTATGGCGTGGGCAAAACCACGGGCGAGCCCGGCCTGTTTGTCTCCGCCCCTGTGGTCGAAGCGGGCCGGGTGATTGGCGTGGTAGCGGTCAAGGTGCGCATGGAGCCCATCTCAGACCCTTGGGCCCAGCTTCGTGACCCGGTGTTTGTGACGGACGAGCAGGGCATTGTGTTTCTGGGCTCCGTGCCCGACTGGCTCTACCGTACCAGCCGCCCCTTGCCCACACCGCTGGTACAGCAGCTGCAGCACAACGAACAGTACGGCACGGGCTGGGCACCACGCGCCGTGCCCTGGACCCTGCGCCCCCAGGACGACTCGCCCGGCGCCGAACTGCGCCTGGAAGGCCCTGGCGGCAAACGCTACCTCGCGTTCGAGGAAAAGCTGCCTGACCTGGGCTGGACCCTCACCGTCACCGCCGACAGCCGATTGGTGACTCTGGCCCGCCAGCAGGCCTGGGCACTGGCCACACTGGCCTCGGGTCTGCTGGTGCTGGGCGCGCTCTACTGGCAACTGCGCGAGCGGCGGCTGGCAGAGACACGACTGGCCCGTATCGAACTGGAGCAGCGCGTGCAGGAACGCACCCACGCGCTACAGCAAGCCCAGGCGTTCCGCCAATCGATGGAAGACTCACTGCTGGTGGGCATGCGCGCGCGCGACCTCGAAGGCCGCATCGTCTACGTCAACGCCGCCATGTGCGACATGGTGGGCTACCGGGCTGACGAACTCATCGGCCAGCTGCCGCCCTACCCCTACTGGCACCCCGATGACCTCGACCGGCACTGGAACGACAGCGACACCGTGCTGGCCGGCAACGCGTTTCCCCAAGGGCGGGAGAACCGCCTGCGGCACCGCGACGGGTCGGACGTTTACACCATGTTCTACACCACGCGCCTCATCGACGGCAGCGGCCAGCACATCGGCTGGATGAGTTCGGTGGTCAACATCACCGCGCAAAAGCGGGCCGAGGAACAGCAGCAGCAACGCGAGACCCAGCTGCAGCGGGTGCAGCGTGTGATTACGGTGGGCGAGATGGCCTCCACCCTGGCGCACGAACTGAACCAGCCGCTGGCAGCCCTGGTCAACTACGCGGCGGCTGCACGCGCGCTGGCCGCCCAGGGCAAGACCGGGCCACTGAACGACAGCCTCGAAGCCCTGTCGGCCCAGGCGCTCCGGGCAGCCGACATCGTGGGCCGCATCCGCCGCTGGGTGCGCCAGCACCCTGAAAGCCGCGAGCCCTGCGACCTGTCGGCCATCGTGGAGCAGTCGCTGGAGCTGCTGCTGCGCGCCGAGGCCCGGCGCCAGGGGATTGCGGTGCGCGTCGAGCAGGCCGCAGCCCCTTTGCAGGTGCATGCCGACCGCGTGCTGCTCGAACAGGTGGTGATCAACCTGGGCCTGAACGCCCTGCAGGCCATGCAGACGCACGAGCCCCCGCCCGAAGGGCACGAACTGCGGCTGCGTTTGGCCGCAGACCCGGGCCACGCGCTGGTGCAGGTGCTCGACCGGGGCCCGGGCCTGCCGCCCGGCATCGCCGAGCGCCTGTTCGAGCCTTTTTTCACCACCCGTTCCGACGGGCTAGGCCTGGGCCTCAACATCTGCCGCTCCATCATTGAGAGCATGGGCGGCCAGCTGCAGGCCCGCAACCGCGAGGGCGGTGGCGCCATTTTTGAAATCCGCCTGCCGCTCGCCAACGCACCTGAGTCCCCCCTGAGAACCCCTGGGGATGCCGACGCACCATGACCCACGACACCCTCCCCACCGCCGCCGAGCCGCCCGATGACACCGTGGTCTACATCGTGGACGACGACGAAGGCGTGCGCCAATCGCTGGCGGCCCTGCTGTTGGCGCGCGGGTACACGGTGCACACTTTTGGCGGCGGCGAGTCCTTCCTGGCAGAGGCAGCGCTGGACCACCCCGGCTGCGTGCTGCTAGACCTGCGCATGGAGGGCCTGAGCGGGCTGCAGGTATTCCACGAACTCGGCCAGCGCCACAGCGCGCTCAAGACCGTGTTCCTGTCGGCCCATGGCGAGCTCTCCTCCGCCGTGGCGGCCGTCAAGCAAGGGGCGGTGGACTGGCTCGAAAAGCCCTGCAACGAAGCCACCTTGCTGGCCGCCGTCGAAAAAGCTTCCGCGCTATCGCAAGCGCAGGCACGGCAGACGCAACGGCAGCAGCAACTGCGCGAGCGCTGGAACGCCCTGAGCCCTCGCCAGCAAGAGGTGGCCCAACTGCTGGGCACCGGCCTCAGCAGCAAGGAAGTCGCCCGCGCACTAGCTCAGCGTGACCCGGAGCGCCCCATCGACCCACGCACCGTGGACACGCACCGGTCCGCCATCTTTCTGAAGCTGGACATCCGCTCATCGCACGAACTGGGCATGCTGGTGGAAGACCTGGGCGTGGCCCTCAGCGCGCCTCGTACGGCATAAACGTCCTCGCCTGACCATCACCCCCTCAGGGCTTCATAAGCTTTCTTACGAATTTTTTGCACAATGGCACCCATGAACCGCAGAAACATCCTCCTCGCCAGCGCCGTTGCCGCCGCAACGGTTCTTTCTCCCGTTATCGCTTCGGCGCAGGACACGGGCCAGCCCATCCGCCTGATCGTGCCCTACGCCCCCGGCGGCCCCATCGATGTGACGGCCCGTGCACTGGCCGAACGCGTGCGCGATTCGCTGGGCACAGTGATCATCGACAACAAGGGCGGTGCGGGCGGCAACATCGGCGCCGACGCCATTGCCAAGGCCGCACCTGACGGGCTGACCATCGGCATAGCCGCCACCGCCACCCATGCAGTCAACCCCTGGCTGTATGCGCGCATGCCGTATGACGCGGGCAAGGACTTTGCCGGTATCACGCAGATGGTGCGTGTGCCCAACGTGCTGGTCATGAACGCCGCCAAGGCCGAGCAACTCAAGATCCACACCGTGGCCGACCTGATCGCCTACGCCAAAGCCAACCCCGCCAAGCTCAACTACGGCAGCGGCGGCAACGGCAGTGCGGGCCACCTGGCGGGCGAGATGTTCAAGCAACGCGCGGGCATCTTCGCGCTGCACATCCCCTACCGGGGCGCCAACCCGGCCCAGCTGGCGCTGCTGGCGGGCGAGGTGGACTTCAACATCGACAACCTGGCCGCCGCCGCGCCCAACATCCGCGCGGGCAAGCTGAAGGCCCTGGCCGTGACCTCGCTCGACGCCTCGACCTCGCTGCCGGGCGTGCCGCCGCTGTCCGCCACGTTCAAGGGCTTCTCCATCGACACCTGGTGGGGCCTGGTGGCGCCTGCGGCCACCCCCAAGCCCATCATCGATAAGCTGAACAAGGCCTTTGTGGCGGCACTGAACGCGCCCGAAACGAAGACCCGCTTTGCCGCCCTGCTGGCCGAACCCGTGGCCACCACGCCGCAGCAGTTCGATAGCTTCATGGCGGCCGAGCGTGCGAAGTACCAGCAGGTGGTGAAGGCGTCGGGCGCGAAGGTGGATTGACCCCCTGAGCCGCTGCGCGTCTTCCAACCAGGGAGACGCGACCCGTGGCCCGGCGGAGCCGGTTCCACGGTGGCGCTGGTGTGGGGCATCACCCGCATCACCCGGTATGGGTAAGCCCGGCGCAGGGCAAGCAGGTTTTTAAGATTTTTTGGCCTCTTGCGCCCGTCCATCAAGCGCAGGCAGCTCCTGATTCAGGAGCAAGTGCCACCCACAACACCCTCCGCCCAGCGCCCGTCGGCCAGCGGGTAGATGCTCTGCGTGGTCACCGCCTGCAGGGCTTCCGCTGCCACGCGCTCCGGCACCAGATCGGCCAAAGGACGCAGTACAAACGCGCGTTCGGCCATGCGGGGGTGGGGCACGGTGAGGGTGGGGGTGTCGATCATCTGGTCGCCAAACCACAGGATGTCCAGGTCCAGCGTGCGGGGTGCATTGCGGAAGGGGCGCTCGCGCCCGGCGGACTGTTCTATGGCCTGCAGCGCCTGCAGCAGGGCCTCTGGGGTGAGGGTGGTGGCCACTTCGGCCACGGCGTTCAGGTAGTCAGGCCCACCGGCATCCACGGGTGCGCTGCCATAGAGCGGCGACACCCGCAGCACGCGGGTGCCTGGGTATTGGCCCAGGGCAGCCAGGGCCTTGCGCAGGGCGGCTTCGCGCTCGCCCAGGTTGGCGCCCAGGCCGACGTAGACCAGGGTGGGCTGTGCACCCACATCCCCCAGAATCACTGGATCACTCACTCGCCTGCAGTGGCAGGCGCAGCGCCTTCACCACCACCCGCCCCACCACCGGGTTTACGGCGGCGGCGGCGGCGCTTTTTGGGGGCGCTGCCTTCGGTGGCAAATTCCGCGCCCTCTTCCGACACCTCCGCATCCCCCGCAGGGCCCGCAGCACGCGGGGCCGCCACGGGTGCATTGCGAGGCACGCGCTTGACGACTGGCTGCTGCGCCTTCTGGCGGGCCCGCTGTTCTTCCTTGGCCTGGTCCATCAGGTCGTCGCGGCGCTCATCGTCGGCTGCCTGGAAATCCTGCCACCACTCGGCCAGTGCTTCCTCGACCTCGCCCACATCCGCGCGCAGGCGCATGAAGTCGAACCCGGCACGGAAACGTGGCTGCATGACCATACCGAAGGGCGTGTTACCCACGCGCTTTTCAAAGCGGGGCTGCATGACCCAGATTTCGCGCATGTCGGCGGCCAACTTGCCCCGGCCCGAGACGTCACCGATGCGCTTGTCGAACACTTCGTCGATGGCCTCTTGCAACGCGGGCAGCGGGTGCTGGCGCTGGTTCAGGCGCTCCTGCCAGCCATTGCGCACGTCTTCCCACAGCACGCAGGCCAACAAGAAGCTGGGGGCCACGGGCTTGCCTTCGTTCACGCGGCGGTCGGTGTCCACCAGGGCCGCCTTCACAAACGGCGTGTCGGCGCGCTCCACGGCCACGTCCAGCAGCGGGTAGATGCCCTTGGCCATGCCCAGCTTCTTGAGCTGCTCGATGGTGGCGATGGCGTGGCCGGTTTGCAGCAGCTTGAGCATTTCGTCAAACATGCGGCTTTGGGGCACCTCGGCCAACAGAGCCTGCGACTGCACCAGGGGCGCGGCCGACTTGGCGTCGATGGTGAAGCCCAGCGGGCTGAGCTTGGCGGCAAAACGCACGGCGCGGATGATGCGCACCGGGTCTTCGCGGTAGCGCGTGGCGGGGTCGCCAATCATGCGCAGCGTCTTCTTCTTCGCGTCCTGGATGCCCTTGTGGTAGTCCACCACGATCTGGCTCACCGGGTCGTAGTACATGGCGTTGACGGTGAAGTCGCGGCGCGTGGCGTCTTCGTCCTGCGGGCCCCAGACGTTGTCGCGCAGCACGCGGCCGCTGGCGTCCACGGCGTGCTGCATGCCCGCAAGCTGCGCCTTGGAAGTTTTTTCGTTGCCGCTGACCTGGCCTGCGGCGCTGTTGTCTAGGTAGGCGCGGAAGGTGGAGACCTCGATCACCTCGTGCTCGCGGCCCCGGCCGTGCACCACGTGCACGATGCGAAAGCGCTTGCCGATGATGAAGGCGCGGCGGAACAGGCCCTTGACCTGCTCGGGTGTGGCGTTGGTGGCCACATCAAAGTCCTTGGGGCGCAGGCCCAGCAGCAGGTCACGCACGGCACCGCCCACGATGTAGGCCTCGAAGCCCGCGTCCTTGAGCGTCTGCACCACCTCGGCCGCGCGGCGGTCCACCAGTTCGGGGTTGATGCCATGCACGCTGGCAGGCACCTCTTCGCGCTTGCCGAAATGGGGCTTGCCGCCCGCGGTGCCGGGCGTCGATTTGCCCAGCAGTTTGTCGATGAACTTCTTGATCATGGGTAGGGAGGGTTCAGGAGGCTGCGCGCGCAGGGGTCAGGAGGCCGTCTGGCTGGCGGGCTCGGCGGAGGGTGCCGAGAACAGGTCCAGTATGCGCCAGCCGCGCTGCTGGGCCAGGGCGCGCAGGCGCGGGTCGGGGTTGGTGGCGACCGGGTGGTTCACCTTCTCCAGCAGGGGCACGTCGTTCATGGAGTCGCTGTAGAACGTGCTCTCCACGTCGGCCCAGCTGAGCTGCCGCTCGGCCAGCCATTGTTCCATGCGGCGCACCTTGCCTTCGCGCATGGTCGGGATGCCGTCGATCTCGCCGGTGTACCAGCCGCTGGCATCACGCACCAGCTGCACGGCCAGGAGCTGCGGCACGCCCAGGGCCTGGGCGATGGGGGTGGTCACGAACTCGTTGGTGGCGGTGACGATCAGCACCTCGTCACCCGCCGCCTGGTGCTGGCGGATCAGGTCGAGCGCCTGGGGCTTGATGGCGGGGGTGATGACCTCGCGCATGAACTGCTGGTGCGCCGCTGCTGCGGCCTCGGGCCCGCGCAGGCGCACGGCCTCGGTGGCAAAGCGCACGTAGTCGTGCACGTCGAGCGTGCCGGCCTGGTAGTGGGCATAGAACTCGTCGTTGCGGCGCGCGAACTCCACCGGGTCGTTCCAGCCGATGCGGATGGTGAACTCGCCCCACTCGTAGTCGGAGTCGAGCGGCAGCAGCGTGTGGTCCAGGTCAAACAGCGCAAGCCGCAGGCGGCGAGATTCAGTAGTCATTCAGTGTCACAAAGGGCAAAAAGAGGTGCGCGGCTTCATTCAGATTCGAGCATCGTCTTGAGCAGCGGAATCGTGATGGCGCGCTGGGTGCGCAGGGCAAACGCGTCGAGCTGGTCCAGCAACTGCATCAGGCTGCCCAAGTCGCGCGAAAAGCGGTTGAGCATGTAGTCCATGACTTCGTCGCCCAGGAACACGCCGCGGGCGTCGGCTTCCTGGCGCAGCACGGCTCGGCGCTCGGCCTCGCCCAGCAGTTGCAGCTGGAACACATGGCCCCAGCCCAGACGGCTGCGCAGGTCGTCGCGCAGCGGCAGGTCGGCGGGGGGCAGGTCGCCCGCCGCCAGCACCCAGCGCTGGCTGCCGCTGGCGGGACTGATGGCGTTGACGAACCAGTTGAAGGCGGTGGCCTGCTGGGCGGTGTCGTACAGATGCACGTCGTCCATGACAACGGCGGCCCAGCGCTCGTCAAAGTCTGGCGGCTCGCCCACCGTGGGGTCGAGCCAGCCCACGCTGGAGCCCTGCTCGCGCAGGGCCTGGCGCACGGCCTGCAGCAAATGGGTCTTGCCGCTGCCCGGCTCGCCCCACAGGTAGGTGGGCACCGGCGACCGCGTGGTTTCGCTGCTGCCTGCCCCGGCGGCCAGGCGCAGGTGCTGCAGCGCGGCCTCGTTGGGCCCGGCAAAAAACCGCTCCAGAGTGGGCCCGGTGGCCAGGCCGATGTCCAGCGCCAGTTGCTTCATCGTCATGCGCGGCACCCGCACAGCGCAGGCTGAACCGTGGCAGAAGGTGCGGAAGCGGCGGTCAGAAAGAGGGTCAGCAGCGGCATCACAAGTGGGTGGGAAGGCACCGGGCCGTCGATGGATCCGGCCAGGCGCGGCGACAAAGTGGCGTACGGCGCGTGGTCACCGACCGGCTCCGTGGCAGGGGCTGGGCGACAATGGCCGCGATTTTAGTCTGCTGCCAGCCCCCTGAGCCGCCGCTCGGCCCCCCCCCTCGCCTGCCTTGCACCATGACAGCTCCCGCCACCCCCGCCAAGCGCCTGCCCGCGAGCATCTGGGCACTGGGCTGCGTCAGCCTGCTGATGGACGTGTCGTCCGAGATGATCCACAGCCTGCTGCCGGTGTTCCTGGTCACCTCGCTGGGGGTCAGCATGCTCGCCGTGGGCCTTATCGAGGGCACGGCCGAGGCCACGGCGCTGGTTCTGAAAGTTTTCTCGGGCGTACTGAGCGACTGGTGGGGGCGGCGCAAGCCGCTGGCGGTGCTGGGCTACGGGCTCGGGGCGCTGTCCAAGCCGCTGTTTGCCATCGGGCCCACCGTGGGTCTGGTGGTCACCGCGCGCCTCATCGACCGGGTGGGCAAGGGCATCCGCGGCGCGCCGCGCGATGCGCTGGTGGCCGACCTGGCGCCACCCGGCATGCGGGGCGCAGCGTTCGGGCTGCGGCAGTCGCTGGACACCGTGGGCGCCTTTCTGGGCCCCTTGCTGGCCATGGGGCTGATGCTGCTGTGGGCCAATGACTTCCGCGCCGTGTTCTGGGTGGCGGTGATTCCGGCGGCCCTGTGCGTGGCTTTGCTGCTGGTGGGCGTGCAAGAGCCCGAGCGCGCCGCCAGCGCCATGCGCACCAACCCCATCCGCCGCGAGAACCTGCGCCGCCTGGGTGGCGCCTACTGGTGGGTGGTGGCGCTGGGCGCCGTGTTCACACTGGCCCGCTTCAGCGAGGCATTTTTGGTGCTGCGCGTGCAGCAGGGCGGCCTGCCCCTGGCCTGGACGCCCCTGGTGCTGGTGCTGATGAACGTGGTGTTTGCGCTGGGCGCCTACCCGCTGGGCAAACTGGCAGACAGCACCCGCCACACCACGCTGCTGGCCTGGGGGCTGGTGGTGCTGATCGCCGCCGATGCGCTGCTGGCCTTCAGCGACCGGGGCGCCGTTGCCTGGCTGGGCATTGCGCTGTGGGGCCTGCACATGGCCATGACACAGGGGCTGCTGGCCACCATGGTGGCCGACACCGCACCGGCCGACCTGCGGGGAACGGCGTTTGGCATGTTCAACCTGGTCAGCGGCGTGGCGCTGCTGGTGGCCAGCGGCATGGCAGGCCTGCTGTGGGACCGGCTGGGCGCCAGCGCCACATTTGGCGCCGGAATCCTGTTTGCCACGCTGGCGCTGGCGGGTGTGCTGGTGCAATCTGCCCGGCACGGCCGCGCCCCAAAGCCCCCTGCCACACAGGGCTGAGTGAGGGCGCCGAGGCGTGCCCCTTAAAATCCCCGGATTCCAGCCCGCCCGGCGGGCCTACCAGCACCACACCATCCATGAGCTCTTCTGCCCTCTCCACCCCCATCTCCTACAAAGACGCCGGCGTTGACATCGACGCGGGCGACGCCCTGGTCGAGCGCATCAAGCCGCTGGCCAAGAAGACCATGCGCGAAGGCGTGCTGGCGGGCATCGGCGGCTTTGGCGCACTGTTTGAAGTGCCCAAGCGGTACCAGGAGCCCGTGCTGGTCTCCGGCACCGATGGCGTGGGCACCAAGCTCAAGCTGGCGTTTGAATGGAACATGCACGACACCGTGGGCATCGACCTGGTGGCCATGAGCGTGAATGACGTGCTGGTGCAGGGCGCCGAGCCACTGTTCTTCCTGGACTACTTTGCCTGCGGCAAGCTCGATGTGGACACGGCCGCCGCCGTGGTCGGCGGCATTGCCAAGGGCTGCGAACTCTCCGGTTGCGCGCTGATCGGCGGCGAAACCGCTGAAATGCCCGGCATGTACCCTGCGGGCGAATACGACCTGGCCGGCTTTGCCGTAGGCGCGGTCGAAAAGTCCAAGATCCTGACCGGCAAGGATGTGAAGCCCGGTGACGTGGTGCTGGGCCTGGCCTCGGCCGGCGTGCACTCCAACGGTTTCAGCCTGGTGCGCAAGTGCATCGACCGCGCTGGCGACAGCGCCCCCGCCACGCTGGACGGCAAGCCCTTCAAGCAGGCCATCATGGAACCCACCCGCCTGTACGTGAAGAACGTGCTGGCCGCGCTGGCCGCCCACCCGATCAAGGCCCTCGCCCACATCACCGGCGGCGGCCTGCTCGAAAACATCCCCCGCGTACTGCCCGACGGCACCGCCGCCCACCTGAAGAAGGGCAGCTGGCCCCAGACCGAGCTGTTCGCCTGGCTGCAGAAGACGGCGGGCATCGACGACATCGAGATGAACCGCACCTTCAACAACGGCATCGGCATGGTGGTGGTGGTGGATGCGGCCCACGCTGAAGCCACGGCCGCCACGCTGCGTGCGGCTGGAGAACAGGTCTACGCGATTGGCACGATTGCAGCGCGTGGCGAAGGCGCTGCCGTAGTGGTGGCCTGATACCCCCCCAACCTGGAATACTGCCCCTCACCGCGCATGGCGCAGCGCCCCGCTCCAGCCCCCGCCCCCTCAGCGCCGACTGAGCCCACGCCCACCACCCTGCCGCCGCGCGCCCTGAACCAGGGCATCGTGGTGGCCAGCTACCTGCTGGTGGCCGCTGTGCTGCTGCTGGTGATGTGGCGCGGCCTGCTGCCCGGGCTGCTGTGCGTGTGCCTGGGCTTTCTGCTCACCCGCGCGCTCACGGGCTGGTTTGCTGCAGGGCTGGGCCGCATTCAGCGCCAAGCCACACCGTCCGCCACCCACCTGCGCGTGGCGCAGGTCACCGCTGCGGGCCTGGTGATGCTGCTACCGCTGGCCCTGCTGGCACTGGGCCTGACGCATTCGCGCGGCTACCTGGTCAGCGCACCGCAGCAGTACCAGGAACTGCTCACCTACATGGCCCGCACGGTGCTGGAGCTGCGCCTGAAGCTCCCCGCCGACATGGCCGCCCACCTGCCCGAGGGTGTGGCCGACATCCAGCGCATCATTGCCAGCTACCTGGGCGCCAAGGCCGGGGCGCTGGCCATGGCGGGGCGGGCCTGGCTCGCTGGCGTGCTGTTTGCCTACGTGGGCCTGCTGATTGGCGCTCTGGCTGCGGTGCGCCCGCCGGTGCTGGCGCGCGGCCCGCTGGCCCAGCAGCTCAAGCTGCGCATCACGCTGTTCGGCGAGGCGTTCCGCCAGATCGTGGCGGCGCAGTTCTGGATCGCGGCGTTCAACGCCCTGCTCACCGCCCTGTTCCTGCTGTTTGTGCTGCCGATCTGGGGGCTGCAACTTCCCTACACGCCGGTGCTGATCACCTTCACCTTCGTGGCCGGGCTGGTGCCCATCGTGGGCAATCTGGTGTGCAACGTGGTGATCACCATCGTGGGGCTGTCGGTGTCGCCGCTCGCTGCCGCCGCCTGCCTGGGGTTTTTGATCCTGATCCACAAGGCCGAATATGTGATCAACGCCAAGGTGGTGGGCCGCCGCACCCAGATGGGTGTGTGGGAGCTGCTCTCCGTGATGTTCGTGGCCGAGGCCGTGTTTGGCCCTGCGGGGCTGGTGGCGGCGCCGCTGTTCTACGCCTACCTCAAGAAGGAACTGGTGGCCGCACGGCTGGTGTGACCCCGGGGTTGCTCACCGTGCCCAGGAGGCAGCCCTAGGCTGTATCAGTCATTTTTTGATAGCAGCCAGCGCAATACGCACTAGCGCTTGCGGCCATTTTCTTGCTTATTTTCCGAATTGCCGGGCCACAAAGGCCCAGATGAGCGCTGACGCATCGGGCCCGGCCGGGTCGCTGTAGGGCCGCTGGGCAGCGCCGCCACTCCAGGCATGCGCCAGCCCGACCACCTCGCGCAGCGCCACCACGGTGCGGCCCCGGGCCTTGAACTCGGTCACCCGCATGGGGTAGCGCTGGCCGCGCTGCAAGGTACGCACAGCCCCCGCCCGCGCGCCCAGCGCACCGGCCCACAGCTGCGCGGTGGCTGCAGCGTTGCGCACCGACACCACGCCATCGGCATCGCCATGCACGATCAGCAGCGGAGGCAAGGCCGCAGGGGCGCCGACGGGCAGCGCCGGGGAGGCTGCAGCGGTAGACGCAGGGAGGTCGGGCAGATGGGCTTCACGGCGACCATGCATGGCCGCCAGGGCGGTGGCGGCCGATTCGGCCGTGCCGGGCGCCACGCCCGAATGCATGGCCACGGCGCAGAACCTGTCAGGGAACAGCGCCGCCATCAGCACCGCCATGCTGGCGCCCGCCGACAGCCCGGCCACCGCCACCCGCGCCAGGTCCACCGGCAGGCGGCGCGCCACCTTGTCCACGGCGGCCAGCAGCGTGGCGGCTTCAGCCTCGGCACGGCCGTTGCGGCGCTCAAACCAGTTCCAGCAGCCCTGGGCGTTGGCCACGCGCTCCTGCTCGGGGTACAGCACCACAAACCGATGGCGCGCTGCCAGCCGGTTCATGCGCGACACCGCGGCAATGTCCCGCCCCGTCTGGCCGCAGCCGTGCAGCATGACCAGCAGCGGCAGCTTTTCGTCCGGGCGCAGGCCCAGCCCGCTGGGCACATACGCATGGAACCGCCGCGCCCCTGCCGGGCCCGGGGCCACGCCAGAGATCCACTCACCCTGCAGCGGCACCGGCTTGGTGGCCGCGCGCGGCGTACGGCCGGTGGACGGCACGGGGGCCACCGCACTTTTGCGCGGTGCAGCGCGCAGCTTTGACACCGCCTTGGCCCGCACAGGCTTGCTGGCCGTCCCTGCCGCACGTGCAAAGGCCTTGAGATTGCGCTGGTAGGCCCGTGCCAGGGACGACAGGGAAAACAGGCGGGAGCGGCGGGGCATAGGCAGGAGGGCGTGCGGGCGATGTTTAAAACACAGGGAAAACCCTAGTCACCTTAACAGCTTCTTGCCATGCCTGGCGAATTGCTACGTTTTTTATAGCTATCAGGGCATGATTCACTAGCGCTTGAGGCTGCTTTTTCTTCAAACCACCCTCCAGCGGCAACCCAGGCCACCCCACCCGGCAAGCGGCGACAGCCAGGCCACTTCGCCAGCAGAATGCTAATGGCTGAAATTGATCGAATCCTGTCCTCGGCGGTTCGGACGTCGGCTCGCTGCGCACGGAAGATAAGCGCATCCCAACCACTGCCTCCGCGGGCCTTCCATGAAAACCTGTCTGATAGTGATTGATGCCCAGGAATCCTTCCGCCACCGCCCCTTCTTCACCGAACGCGACCTGCCCGCCTACCTGCAGGCGCAGAACGCGCTGATCGCCGGTTGCGTCGCCCAGGGCATCCCGGTGCTGCGCGTGTTCCACAGCGACGGCCCCGAAGTGGCCGAGAACCCGTTCTCGCAGGCCTCCGGCCAGGTGCGTGCGCTCGATGGCCTGGCGCCTTTCGAGGCGGCGGCCACCTTCACCAAGTCGCGCCACAGCGCGCTGGTGGGCACGGGGCTGGATGTGTGGCTCACGCGCCATGGCATTCAGCGCCTCATCATCAGCGGCATCCGCACCGAACAGTGCTGCGAAACCACCACGCGCCACGCGTCCGACCTGGGCTGGGACGTGGACTACGTGATCGACGCCACCCTGACCTGGGACATGGTGCAGCCCGACGGCCAGGTGCTGTCAGCCGCCGACATCAAGATCCGCACCGCCACTGTGCTGCAGGGCCGCTTTGCCACGCTGTGCACCGTGCAGCAGGCGCTGGACCGGGCGGCCGCATGAGCGCTCAATCGTTGCAGGTCGCCATCCTGGTGTTCGATGACGTGGAGGCCCTGGACCTGGGCGGGCCCTATGAGGTCTTCACCACCGCCAGCCGCATGCACCAGCGGCAACACCCGGAGGCCGTCGCACCGTTCGTGGTGCAGTGTGTAGCCCGCAGCCTGGACCCGGTGCGCGCCCGCGCGGGCCTGCGCGTGTTGCCCGATGCGGACTTTGCCAGCGCCGCCGCACCCGATGTGCTGATCGTGCCCGGCGGCGTGGTGGATGCCGCTGCCGCCTGCCCCGCCATCCGCGCCTGGGTGGCCCAGGCGGCTGGGGCCGCGCAGATCACGGCCTCGGTGTGCACGGGGGCCTTCATCCTGGCCGCAGCCGGGGTGCTGACCGAAGGCCCGGCGACCACGCACTGGGAGGACATTGCCGACCTGCGCACGCAGTACCCCGCGCTCGACGTGTTGGAGAATCTGCGCTGGGTGGACCGTGGCGCACTGGTCACGTCCGCAGGCATCAGCGCGGGCATCGACATGAGCCTGCATCTGGTCACCCGGCTGCTGGGCGCGGCGCTGTCCGAGCGCACGGCCCGCCAGATGGACACGCCCTGGAACCCTCAGCCATGAAACGCTTTTAGCCACTCAACGCCATCAATGCAGAACCCGGTCCCCTCCCCCATCCACGTCTATTTCGCCCTGCTGCCGGGCAGCCTGGTGCTGGACTGGGCCGGCCCGGCCGAGGCGCTGCGCATTGCCAACCAGACCTTGGCCAAGCAAGGCCAGCCTGAGCGGTTTGTGCAGCACTTTGTGAGCCCCACGCCCGAGTCTGTCTCGTCGGTCGGCGCCGTGCTGACCCAGCTGGAGCCACTGCCCGCCACCCTGCCCAGCCCCGCCTGGGTGGTGCTGGTGGGTTTGGCGGGACAACACATCGCAGTGGACGGTGACGAGGCCCGCGCGCTGCTGCACTGGCTGCGCGGGCTGCGCCCCGTGGCGGGGCAACTGGAGCTGATCACCGTGTGCGCGGGCTCGGTGCTGGCCGCCCACGCCGGCCTGCTGACGGGGCGCCGCGCCACCACGCACCACCAGCACCTGGACGAGCTGGCCGCCGTGGACCCGCGCTGCGACGTGGTTGCCAACCGCGTATTTGTGGCCGATGGTGCGGTGTACAGCAGTGCGGGCGTGACCACGGGCATCGACCTGCTGCTGTACCGCATCTCCGACACTTGCGGCCCCGCGCTGGCAGCCCAGGTGGCGCAGGCCATGGTGGTGGCGCTGCGCCGTGGGCCCAACGACCCGGAGTTTTCGCCCTTTCTGCACCACCGCAACCACCTGCACCCGGCCCTGCACCGCGTGCAGGACGCCGTGGGACAACAACCCCAGGCCGACTGGAGCGTGCCGCAGATGGCCGAGGTGGCGCACACCTCGCCACGCCATCTGACACGGCTGTTTCTGGAGCATGCGGGCATTGCCCCGCTGCAGTACCTGCGCCGCATCCGCCTGGCCACGGCCGAGGCCGCACTGCGCTCGGGCCAGAACGTGACGCAGGCCGCGCTGATGGCAGGCTTCAGCTCCGACACGCAGCTGCGCCGGGCCTGGCACCAGTTCGGACGTGGCGGCACGCCATCACAAGGCAGTGCGCGCAGCCACTGAGGGGCCCGCCCGGCGTGGTGCCGCGCGATGCACGCGACCCAGCACCCGCCGATAATCAAGTCCTTCGCCGCACCACCCGCCGGGTCGCCACCATGCAAGAACCACCCCGCCCCGCCAACGAGCCCGACCGCCTGCAGGCCCTGCGCGAGTTGCTGATTCTGGACACGCCCCCCGAGGAGCGGTTTGACCGCCTCACGGCCTTTGCCGCGCAGGAGTTCGATGTACCCACAGTTTTGCTGTCACTCATCGACGACGACCGCCAGTGGTTCAAATCACGGTTGGGCATGAACCAATGCGAGACCTCGCGGGGCATCTCGTTCTGCGGCCACGCCATCCTGCAGGACGACATCATGGTGGTGCCCGATGTGAACCAGGACGAGCGCTTCATCGACAACCCGCTGGTGACGGGCGAGCCCCACATTCAGTTCTATGCCGGCGCTCCGCTCAAGCTGCCGGGCGGGCAGAACGTGGGCACGCTGTGCCTGATCGATAACAAACCACGCACCCTGGACGACATCGATCTGGCCATCCTGGGCTCGCTGCGCGATCTGGCGGTGGAAGAGCTTGTGCGGCGCGAACAGGGAGCCCCAGCCCCATGAGCGACCGCAGCCCCCAGGACATTCTGCTGGTCGAACCCAGTTCGCTGACCGGCAGCATCATCGTGGCCACGGCCCGCCAGCTGAACCTCCCCGTGGTGCGGCAGGTGAACAGCGTGCGCATAGCCCAGCAGCGGCTGAGCCATGAGAGCTATGCGGGCGTGATCGTCTCGCTGGACGAGCAGGAGCAAGAGGCTGTCGCCCTGCTGGAGCAGGTGCGCAACGACGCCCTGGCTGTCAGCGCCGATGTGCCGGTGGCGGTGACCACCACGCAGGTGGATGCGTCCACCGCCGTGAAGATGAAGGCCTTGCAGGTGCGGCGGGTGCTGATCAAGCCCTTCAAGGTGCGGGACGTGATCGCCACCATTGGCCTGCTGAAGGACAGATAACCGCGCCCCCACCCCGCAGCCCGCCAGGTGCCTCCATCTCAATAGATCTCTGGCACGTACATGCTGGCCGGCACGGGCTGGCGCAGGTATTCGGGGTTGCGCACGCGGTCGGGCAGCACCACGGGCGGGTGCGGCACCTCCCGGTAAGGCAGCTGCGACAGCAGGTGCGCAATGCAGTTCAGGCGCGCCTTTTTCTTGTCCACCGCCTGCACCACCCACCAGGGTGCCTCAGGGATGTGGGCGCGCTCCAGCATGGTCTCCTTGGCCTTGGTGTAGGCCTCCCAGCGCACGCGGCTTTCCAGGTCCATGGGGCTGAGCTTCCACTGCTTGAGCGGGTCGTGGATGCGGCCCAGAAAGCGCAGGTGCTGCTCTTCGTCGGTGATGGAGAACCAGTATTTGACGAGCCTGATGCCCGAACGCACCAGCATCTTTTCAAACTCGGGCACGGTGCGGAAGAACTCCTCGTATTCGTCGTCGGTGCAAAAGCCCATTACCCGCTCAACGCCCGCGCGGTTGTACCAGCTGCGGTCAAACAGTACCATCTCGCCCGCCGCAGGCAGGTGCGCCACATAGCGCTGAAAGTACCACTGCGTGCGCTCGCGGTCGTTGGGTGCGGGCAGCGCGGCCACACGGGCCACGCGGGGGTTCAGGCGCTGCGTGATGCGCTTGATCACGCCACCCTTGCCTGCGGCATCGCGCCCCTCGAACAGGATCACCACCTTCTGGCGGCTGTGCTGTACCCAGTCCTGCAGCTTCACGAGCTCGCCTTGCAGGCGAAACAGGTCCTTGAAATATTGCTGGCGCGCCAGCTTGTCGCCGGGGCTGGGGGCGCCGATGTCATCGACCTCGCGGTCTTCGATCTCCAGCTCAATCTCTTCGTCGTAGCTGTCAATGAGGTCGTTGGCGATGCGTTGCATCAGCTCCTGTGTGTCGAGGGCGTTGTTGTGGAACATGAGCAACCATCCGGCGGTAGTGCAAAACAGATGCGCGATGGTGGACCGCTGCGGTGACAGCGCCGTGACACTGGCGTGATCCGTCACAACGCTGTCACAACCACAGGCCAGCATGCGAGGCCGTGCCGCCCGCAGACCACTCCCCGCCTTTGTCCAACCCTTTCCCCGCCAGTGCCAGCCAGAACTACGGCGCAGACGCCGCCGGGCTGATCTGCGGCTATCTGCTGGGCACCGATACCCCACCCCAGGAAGTGGATTCGGCCCAGGCCGCGCAGTGGCTGGCGAGTCTGCAGGCCGGTGCTGCGCCAGCGGATCAGTTTCTGTGGCTGCACTTCAACCTGAGCCACGCGCAGGCAGTGCGCTGGATGGAGCGGCATGCCCATCTGCCGGAAGCTTTTTTTGATGCGCTCAAGGACCGCTCGGTGTCCACGCGCATCGAACGCGACGATGACACGCTGATCGCGGTGCTCAACGACGCCCACTTTGATTTTGCGTTCGAGCCCTCGGACATCGCCACGCTGTGGACCAGCGTGGCGCCCCACCTGATGGTGACGGGCCGCACACGACCGCTGCGGTCGGTGGATGCGCTGCGCACCACGGTGCGCAGCGGCAATGCTCCGTGCTCCAGCGTGGCGCTGTTGGCCGAACTGATGCGCACGCAGGCATCAGGCCTCGTGGACATCGTGCGGGGTGTGACCCAGCGCATCGACGATGTGGAAGACGCGCTGCTGGCCGGCCGCCTGGACCACAAGCGCGCACGGCTGGGCGTGCTGCGGCGCCTGCTGGTGCGGCTGCAGCGGCTGCTGGCCCCCGAGCCTGCGGCGCTGTTCCGCCTGCTGCAGCACCCACCGGCCTGGATGGGCGCCGACGATGCGCAGGAGCTGCGCGATTCGACCGAAGAGTTCTCTGTGGTGCTGCGCGACATGCAGGGCCTGCAGGAGCGCATCAAGCTGCTGCAAGAAGAAATTGCGGCCAGCGTGCAGGAGGCCAACAGCCGCAGCCTGTTTGTGCTGACGGTGGTGACTGTGCTGGCCCTGCCCATCAACATCCTGGCCGGCCTGTTTGGCATGAATGTGGGCGGTGTGCCGCTGGCGGACAACGGCCACGGGTTCTGGATCATCGTGGCCGTGGTGGCGGCCTTCACGGCAGTGGCGGGCTGGCTGGCCCTGCGGGGCACGCGCGATCAGTAGGCGGGGCTGTTCGGCAGGTTCGATGCACGACATGCCCGGTGGCAAGCCCCACTACAATGCCGCCCCTTGCCCAGCTCCCCGGACCGCCTGCCACCATGAACATCGTCGTCAACGAAGAACTCAAAGCCTATATCGAACCCCTGACCCCCGACGAACACGACGCGCTGGAACGCAGCATCCTCACCGAAGGCTGCCGCGACGCCCTGGTGCTGTGGGGCGATGTGCTGGTGGACGGGCACAACCGCTATGGCATCTGCCAAAAGCATGGCCTGCCCTTCCAGACCGTGCAGAACCCGCGCTTTCAGTCGATGGAGGACGTGCACCTGTGGATGATCGACCAGCACCTGGGCCGCCGCAGCGTGTCCGACTTTCAGCGCGGCGTTCTGGCCCTGCGCAAGCGCGAGATCATGGCCGAGCGCAAGGCGCGCGCAGCCACCGCCACGGAGACCGCCGAAGCCCCCCCCGCGGCTGATGTGCCCGAGGCCGCAGCCGCCCTGCCCGCCCCCGACCCGTTGAACAGCCGCGAGGCCATTGCCAAGGCCGCGCGGCTGAGCAGCAGCCAGGTGGTAATGATCGAAAAAATCCAGAAACAGGCCGCGCCCGAGCTGGTGGCCGCCGTCAAGTCCGGCACCATCTCCATCAACGCCGCAGCCGCTGTGGCTACTCTGCCCGCCGAGGAACAGGTGGCAGCCGCAGTGGCCGGTAAGGACGAACTCAAGCAGGCAGCGAAGCGGGTGCGCGAACTCAACAAGCGCAAGCCACGCGAGGAGGCGCCATCAGACGACAAAGCCCATGCTGAGACAGCCGCCGGTGCCGAAGGGAACACCGACGAGTTGCACGCCCTTCGCCAGCGTGTGGCAGAGCTGACGGCGGAGAACACCGAGCTGCGCCGCCAGGTAGCGCAACTGCAGGCGGCGCTGCCTGCAGACAGCACGCCGTTCTAAAACTGTCTGGGGAGTCGGCCGCCGGGGTTCACCCGTTGGCGTTGCGCAGCGCGCTCAGCCGGTCGGCGATAAGGTCCAGGTCAAGCCCGTCTTCACTGTGGGCCAGATAGGCCTCCAGGTCAGCCACGGCCTCGGCCGTGTTGCCGCGCTCGGCATGCGCGAGGCCCCGGTCGCGCCGCTCGCCCCAGGCCTCGGGCAACAACACGATCAGCCGGTCCAGCACGGCAATCAGCCGCTGCCAGTCCTGCTGGGTGCGGTGCACTTCCTTGAGGTTGCGCAGCATGCGCGCAATGATGTCGCGCGGCGTGGCGGCTTGCAGGTACAGGCCCAGCGGCACATCGTAGTCGTCCACCAGGCCGTTGCGGCGCTTGTAGGGCTCCAGCCGCTCGGCCAGTTCCTCGCGGCTCAGGGACTGACCCGAAATCGGGTCCAGCACCACCTGGCCCTTGGGCAGCAGCACCTTGACCATGAAGTGCCCCGGGAACGCAATGCCCCGCGCGTGCAGGCCCAGCCCCTGGGCCAGTTCCATCCACAGCACGGCCAGGCTGATGGGAATGCCCCGGCGCGTGCGCAGCACGGCATTCAGGTAGCTGTTCTCGGGGTCGTAGTAGTTGTTGATGTTGCCGCCAAAGCCCAGATCGGCAAAAAAGAACTGGTTGAGCGTGCGCAGCCGCTGCAGCGCGGGTGCATCGGCAGGCAAGCGGCGCTTGATGCGGGCCTGCAGCTGGTCCACATCGCCCAGCAATTGCTGCACGTCGAACTCGGGGTACTCATCCTGCGCAAGGCTGGCGGCCGCTTCGAGCAAGGGAAAGTGGTCGTCGCTTTGCACCAGCGATGCAAAGTACTCCAGCGAGGTGGGCACGGAAAGGCTCAGGGACATGGCAGCTTTGTACGGGGCCGCTGCCATGGCGTCAAGCCACAGAAGCACGGGCTTTGCAGGGTATTTCGGAGGCCAAACGGGCAGCTGCCGGTCAGCGGCGCAGCAGCTGGCGCAGCTTCAGCCCGGCGGCCCACAGGGCGCCAAAGTACAGCACCGCAGCGGCCACCATCATCGCGGCCAGCAGGCCGATGCGCTGAAGGCGCTGCGCTTTCATTTCCACCCAGTCGAAATGCTGCGCACCCCACGCCAGCAGCACGGCCAGCAACGCGCTGGCCGCCACCACCTGCAGGGCAAACCGCCCCCAGCCAGGCAGCGGCCGGTAGCTGCCACGCCGCAGAAGACCCACCAGCAGCCAGGTGGCATTGATGACCGCCCCCACGCCGATGGACAGCGTCAGCGCGGCATGTTGCAAATAGGGCACCAGCACCAGGTTCATCATCTGCGTGAACACCAGCACCGCCACCGCAATCAGCATGGGGGTGCGCATGTCGTGCTTGGCAAAGTAGCCCGGCGCCAGCACCTTGATGGCCACAATGCCCACAATGCCCACCCCGTAGCCCGCCAGGGCCAGCGTGGTCTGCTGCACATCCCGGTCGGCAAAGGCGCCATAGTGGTACAGCACCGCCACCAGCGGCTTGGCAAACACCAGCAGCGCCACCATGCAGGGCACCGACAGCACCACCACCAGCCGAAGTCCCCAGTCGAGCATGGCCGAATAGCGTTCGTCGTCGTGCTTGGCTCGGGAACTGGCCAGCTGCGGCATCAGCACCACGCCCAACGCCACACCCAGCAGCGCGGTGGGCAGCTCCATCAGGCGATCGGCATAGGTGATCCAGCTCACGCTGCCGGTGGCCAGGTGCGAGGCAATCTGCGTATTGATGAGCAGCGAGACCTGCGCCACGCTCACCCCCAGCAAGGCGGGCAGCATCAGGCGCGCCACCTTGCGGGTGGTGGGGTCGGCCCAGGCCGCACGGATGGCCGCCCAGCGCACGCCAATACGCGGCAGCAGTCCCAGGCGCAGCAGCGCAGGCACCTGAATGCCCAGTTGCAGCAGGCCGCCCAGCATCACGCCCGCTGCCTGGGCATAGATGGGCTCAATGCCGTGGCGTGCAAACAAGGGAGCGCCCAGCGTGATGGACAGGATAAGGGCAATGTTGAGCAGCACCGGCGACGCGGCGGGCACCGCAAACTTCTTCCAGGTATTGAGAATGCCCCCCGCCAGCGCCACCAGCGACATGAAGCCGATGTAGGGGAACATCCAGCGCGTCATCGTGACGGCGGCATCAAAACCCTGGGGAGACTGCTTCATGCCGCTGGCCATGGCCCACACCATCCAGGGCGCGCCCAGCACACCGGCGATGCACAGCAGCACCAGCGTCCAGGCGAGCAAGGTGCCCACATGGTCGATCAGCGCCTTGGCGCCGTCGTCGCCCTCCTCGGCACGGGTGGCAGCCAGCACCGGCACAAAGGCCTGGCTGAAGGCGCCCTCGCCCAGCACGCGACGGAACAGGTTGGGAATGCGGAACGCCACATTGAAAGCGTCCGTCATGGCACTGACCCCGAAGACGGAGGCCATGAGCAACTCGCGCACCAGCCCCGTGATGCGGGAGACGAGGGTCAACAGGGAAACGGTGGAGGCGGCTTTGAACAGTGACACCGGCGGGAGTGTATGCGCTTGCAGGCACGCACTGGCAGCGGGCCGGGCGGCCCCATGAGGCGGCAGAAGCTTCAAGGGATGATCCTTCATGAGGAAGTGGATCACCCACTGTGAACGGTGCGTGTGAGGCGTGCAGGAAGTGGGTGAGGTGGGTGTGAAGCGTTGTCGCAGTGGCGCAACGAAAGGCTCTGGGCTATAATCGCGGGCTTTGCTGGCATCATCCACAGACCCAAGGAACTAAACAATGGCATCCGCAAAACCCAAGAAGAAGAACCCGCGCCTGGCGTCGGGCCGCAAGCGCGTCCGTCAGGACGTCAAGATCAACGCTGCAAACACCTCGCTGCGTTCCAAATACCGCACCGCTGTCAAGAACGTCGAAAAGGCTGTTCTGGCTGGCGACAAGACCAAGGCGACCGAACTGTTCGCCAAGATGCAAGCCGTGGTGGACACCGTGGCTGACAAGGGCATCTTCCACAAGAACAAGGCTGCTCGCGACAAGAGCCGTCTGTCTGCCAAGGTGAAAGCCCTGGCACCCGCAGCCGCTTAATCAATTCATCGCCTGCCCCGGCAGGCAAACAGCCCGAACGGCACCTGCCGTTCGCCGTTTGTAACGGGTGCGCTGCCAGCAAAAAACGAACAAACCGCCTTCGGGCGGTTTTTTCGTTGGGGGCGCACTTCCTCACGGCAACCGGCTACATTGCCAGGCAATACTCCCCACTCCACGAGGCCCCATGCTCCTGCGTCAGAAGTCAGCGTTGGATGGTTTTGCCTACGAGTTTCTGGATGGCGCCGAGAGCCTGGTGGTGGGTGGATTCCACTATGCGTGGTTTGCGCAGGCCAAAAATGCCCGGTTGCGCGTCTTCAGCGCCGAAGATGCCGTCAAGGGCGACATTCAGATGACCTTGCACGGCCAGTCCTGGAGGGTGCGGCATTGCTACCTGAGTCGGGGGTACGTCAGCGATATCCGCTATACGCTCGAAACCACCGACGAATCCATCCACGCCCAGGCAGACGTTCTGGGCCAAAGCGCTGGTCAGCGCCTGCCGCGCATCGTGATGACGCAGCCAGATGACATCGAGGTCGGAACGTCCGCCGGCTGGCTCACAAAGAACTTCCCCGTCACCCGCCTGTCCACCGGACAACCGCTGGGGTGCATCCGGGAAAGGTCGGCCATCACCTTCAAACGGGAGCTTGTGATCGACTTGCCCGGGATGGAACCAGCGGTGGCCGCGTTCCTTGGCATCGTTGCGCTCATCGTGCGCTATTGAGGGGTGCCAGGACCGCGCTAACTACCGTCGGCGCTCCGGTCCACACGCGCTCAGCGCTTCGGAAGCGGGGGAACGTCGGGCAGCAGGCAGGCCTCGGCCACCTGCAGGTTGTTGTCGCGGGCGAAATTGATCACGAAGTCCCAGGCCATGGGTTCGTGCCCCTGCAGGTCGCGGTGCACCACCACACATTTCACGCCATTGAGCGTGGTGGGAATGCACCAGGGCGAATAGCTCAAGTGGCTGCCCGGCCGGGCTCCACCGGGTCGAAAGCTGCTCATTACCCCGGCCAGCCGCTCGGCCCAGTCGCTGGGACGAAAGGTTTTCCCGTCGTGGGTGATGCCCTGGATGAAGACTTCTTTGGAGGAGGGGGAAACCATCGGGGATTGGAGTGGTAGTGAGGGTTCAGACGCAGGATCACTGCATGCTGCACCGCAGCGCGACATTCTAACTCTTATATAAGAGCTACCCCTCTAATCCCTATGCCAGGCTCCACCAAGCGGGCCAAAGTCGGCTAGCAAGGTGCATTGCAGTGATGCGCAATCGTCAACAGACCGTCGCCCTGCTCCCCCTAGAATCGTGACTCGTTTTTTCGCCACTGCACCGTCTGGAGATTTCCGCATGACCGCTTTCATTGAGGCAGCTTCGCCCCACGTGATGAACACCTATGGCCGCGTACCGATCGCGCTGGCCCGTGGACAAGGCAGCCGCGTGTGGGACGTGAACGGCAAGGAATACCTGGATGGCCTGGGCGGCATTGCCGTGAACACGCTGGGCCACAACCACGCCAAGCTAGTGCCCGCGCTGCAGGACCAGATCACCAAGCTGATCCACACCTCCAACTACTACCACTCGCCCCTGCAGGAGCAACTGGCCACCAAGCTGGTGGAACTGTCGGGCATGCAGAACGTGTTCTTCTGCAACTCGGGCCTGGAGGCCAATGAGGCGGCCCTGAAGATTGCACGCAAGTTCGGCGTGGACAAGGGCATCGCCAAGCCCGAGATTGTGGTGTACGAAAAGGCCTTCCACGGCCGCTCGATTGCCACCATGTCGGCCACCGGCAACCCCAAGATCTACAGCGGCTTCGGCCCGCTGGTCGAGGGCTTCATCCGCGTGCCGCTCAACGACATCGAAGCCATCAAGAAGGCCACCGAAGGCAACCCCAACGTGGTGGCCGTGTTCTTCGAGACCATCCAGGGCGAAGGCGGCATCAACCCCATGCGCGTGGAATACCTGCAGCAGTTGCGCAAGCTGTGCGATGAGCGCGGCTGGCTGATGATGATCGACGAAGTGCAGTGCGGCATGGGCCGCACCGGCAAGTGGTTTGCCCACCAGTGGGCCGGCATCGTGCCCGACGTGATGCCGCTGGCCAAAGGCCTGGGCTCAGGTGTGCCGATTGGCGCGGTGGTGGCGGGCCCCAAAGCCGCCAACGTGCTGCAGCCCGGCAACCACGGCACCACCTTTGGCGGCAACCCGCTGGCCATGCGCGCCGGGGTCGAAACCATTCGCATCATGGAAGAAGACGGCCTGCTGCAAAATGCCACCACGGTGGGTGAGCACCTCAGGGCGGCACTGCAGCGCGAGCTGGGCGGCCTGCCCGGTGTGAAGGAGATCCGGGGCCAGGGCCTGATGCTGGGCATCGAGCTGAACAAGCCCTGCGGCGCCCTGATCGGCCGCGCTGCCGAGGCAGGCCTCTTACTGTCGGTCACGGCCGACAGCGTGATCCGCCTGGTGCCGCCGCTGATCCTCACCACCGCCGAAGCCGACGAAATCGTCGCCAAGCTGACCCCGCTGGTCAAAGCCATCCTGGCTGAATGAAGAATAGCCCCACTGCCATGACGACGCTGAAACATTACCTGCAGTTCACCGACCTCACCGCCGACGAGTACGCCTACCTGTTCGAGCGCGCCGCGCTCATCAAGAAGAAGTTCAAGGCCTACGAAAAGCACCACCCGCTGGTGGACCGCACGCTGGCCATGATCTTTGAGAAGGCCAGCACCCGCACGCGTGTGAGCTTTGAGGCGGGCATGTACCAGCTCGGCGGCAGTGTGGTGCACCTGACCACGGGCGACAGCCAGCTGGGCCGCGCCGAGCCCATCGAGGACAGCGCCAAGGTCATCAGCCGCATGACCGACCTGGTGATGATCCGCACCTACGAGCAAAGCAAGATCGAGCGTTTTGCCGCCAACTCGCGCGTGCCCGTGATCAACGGCCTGACCAACGAGTACCACCCCTGCCAGATCCTGGCGGACATCTTCACCTTTATCGAGCATCGGGGCTCCATCCAAGGCAAGACGGTGGCCTGGGTGGGCGATGGCAACAACATGGCCAACACCTGGCTGCAGGCGGCGTCGCTGCTGGGCTTCAAGGTGCATGTGAGCACGCCACGCGGCTACGAAGTGGACGAGAAATTGGCCGCTGGCGCCCATGGAATCAGCGCTGACAGCTATCAATTCTTTAGCAACCCCATGGAAGCCTGCCGGGGCGCCGACCTGGTCACCACCGATGTGTGGACCAGCATGGGCTACGAAGCCGAGAACGAAGCGCGCAAGAAGGCCTTTGCCGACTGGTGCGTGGACACCGAAATGATGGCTGCGGCCCAACCCGACGCCCTCTTCATGCACTGCCTGCCTGCCCACCGGGGCGAAGAGGTCGAGGCCGACGTGATCGACGGGCCGCAGTCGGTGGTGTGGGACGAAGCGGAAAACAGGATGCACGTGCAGAAGGCACTCATGGAGTACCTTCTGCTCGGCCGTATTGCATGAAATGCAATGCGGTGGCGCGCCAGCGCCAGCAACCTGTTTCGGCGCAGGCTCATGTCCGCGCAGCGGACGTGAAGCAGCCGTAGGCTGCGGGCCGTAGCCATAACACCATGCACCTGCAGAAGGCACTGATGGAGTACCTGCTGCTGGGCAAACTGGCCTGACAGCCCCATGCCCTGGCGCCGCCAGCCCGCCCACAGCGCCGAATTGCTGGTGCACTGGCAGGCCCTGGGCCAAGCGCTGGGGCGCGATACACCCGCCTGGCGCGCCGAGGGCCGGCGCCTGCTGCGCAGCTGGGCCCGCTGGCCCCGCGCCTACCACGACACCACCCACCTTCGGGCCTGCCTGCGGCACCTGCAGGCGCTGCAGGGCCACCAACCCGGCGCGCTCCGCAACCCCCATGCTGTGGCCCTCGCCCTGTGGTACCACGACGCCATCTACTGGCCGTGGAGCGGACACAACGAAGAGCGCAGCGCCGACTGGGCGCGCCAGTTTCTGCTGAGCCAAGGGCAGCCCACCGCACTGGCCGATACCGTGCACAAGCATGTGATGGACACCCGCCACACCCCGGGCCCGCTCACCGGCGATGCGCTGTGGGTGGTGGATATCGACCTTGCCATCCTGGGCCAGAACGCCGCGGTGTACCGCCAGTTCGAACGCAACGTGCGGCGTGAATACTTATTTGTGCGCTGGCCGCGTTATGTGGCGGGGCGCAGTGCGGTGCTGCGAGGGTTTCTGGACCGCCCGCACATCTACGGCACGGACTACTTTGCGCAGCGCTACGAGGCCCAGGCGCGCGCCAACCTGCAACAGGCGCTGAGCGCGCTGGGCCAGGGCCAGCTGTACCAGTAGTTAATTGGAGCCAAAACGGCCTGCAGCGCTAGTGAATCATGCGCTAGCAGCTATACAAAAGATAGCAATCACTGAGAAGCAGATCCACGACGAACAGGCATGGCCACGGGCTTTTCAGCACCTGTATCGGATGGCGCCGCGCAACTGCCGCAGCTGCTGCACCCACCGTCGCTCGCGCCACAGCCCGGCGACTGGACCAGCCCCGGGTGGACCTTGCCCAACCCCTGGCGCCAGCGCCCGGGCAGGTACCGCCAGAGCACATAGAGCGCCGCAGCGAGCACGATCAGACCAACGATGAATTGTTGGGCCATCACAACGTTTCTCCTCAGCCCCCGCCCAGTGCCAAGGCCACGCGGTAGGTCACAAAGCTGGCGGCATACGCCATGGCAAACAGGTACCCCACCATGAGCAGCGGGTAGCGCCAGCCGTTGGTCTCACGCCGCACGGCGGCGATGGTGGAGATGCACTGGGGCGCAAACACATACCAGGCCATCAGCGACAGCGCGGTAGCCAGCGACCACGAGCCCGCGATCAGCGATCCCAGCTGGCTGGCCACCTCGTCACCCGTGGCAGACAGCGCGTACACCGTGCCAAGTGCGCTCACCGCCACCTCGCGCGCCGCCATGCCGGGCACCAGCGCAATGGCGATCTGCCAGTTGAAGCCAATCGGCGCGACGATGACCTCTAGCAGGCGACCCAGCTGGCCGGCCAGGCTGTAAGTGATAGCGGGCTGCGTGGCGCCTTCTGGCGCGCCGGGGTAGGTGGACAGGAACCACAACAACACGGTGACGGCCAGGATAATGCCGCCCACCCGCTTGATGAAAATCACCGCCCGCTCGTACAGCCCATAAGCCAGGCCCCGCACGCTGGGCCAGCGGTACGCGGGCAGCTCCATCATCAGCGGCGTGGCGCGCGTGTCGCTGCGCGCCAGCTTGGCCACTGCGGCCACGGCCATGGCGCTGACGATGCCCGCCACATACAGCGCAAACAGCACCACGCCCTGCAGGTTGAACACCCCCGCCACCGTGCGCTCTGGAATGAAGGCCGCAATCAGCAACGCATACACCGGCAGACGCGCCGAGCAGGTCATGAGCGGGGCGATCATGATGGTCACCAGCCGGTCGCGCCAGTGGGTGATGGAGCGCGTAGCCATCACGCCTGGCACGGCGCAGGCAAAACTCGACAGCAGCGGAATGAACGAGCGGCCCGACAGGCCTACCGTGCCCATCACGCGGTCTAGCAAGAACGCCGCGCGCGGCAGGTAGCCCGAGTCCTCCAGCGCCAGGATGAACAGGAACAGAAACAGGATTTGCGGCAAAAACACCAGCACCCCGCCCGCGCCCGCCAGCACCCCGTCGGTCAGCAGGCTGCGCAAGGGGCCGTCCGCCATGTGGGCGTTGACCAGGGCTGCCAGCCAGCCCACGCCCTCTTCGATCCACGACTTGGGCAGCTCGGCCCAGCTGAACACCGCCTGGAACATCAGGAACAACGTGGCCGCCAGGATCAACAGGCCCCACACCGGGTGCAGCACCACCGCATCGATGCGGTCGTCCGTGCGCAGGCTGACCACCGGCACGCGCACGGCCTGGTCCAGAATGCGCCGCACCTCCTGGTGGGTGCGGATGACGTCGTTTTGCGCCTCCAGATCGCTCGCGTCCAGGCGCGCCGCCGCATCCGGCGCCACCACGGGGCGCTGCAGCTGCTGCAGGTTGGCACCATCCAGCCACTGCACCAGCTCCTGGGCGCCGTTGCCGCGCACGCCCACGGTGGCCAGCACGGGCATGCCCAGCTCGCGCGACAGCGCCTCGCGGTCGATGGCAATGCCCTGGCGCTCGGCCACATCCATCATGTTGAGCACCAGCACCATGGGCAGGCCCAGGGCGCGCGCCTCCAGCACCAGACGCAGGTTCAGGCGCAGGTGGGTGGCATCCGTCACGCACACCAGCACATCAGGTACCGGCTCGCCCGCGCGGCGCCCGCGCACGATGTCGCGGGTGATGGCCTCGTCCACGCTGTGTGCATGCAGGCTGTAGGCGCCCGGCAGGTCCAGCACGCGCACGCGGCGGCCGGCGGCGGTCTGCAGCAGGCCTTCCTTGCGCTCCACCGTCACGCCCGCGTAGTTGGCCACCTTCTGGCGCGCGCCGGTGAGCAGGTTGAACAGCGCGGTCTTGCCGCAATTGGGGTTGCCCAGCAGCGCGATGCGCAGGGGCGCATCGGTTGCGGTGGGCTGCACAGTGGCCTGGGCGTTCATGCCAGCTCCTTGGCAGTCAGGGCGGCATCATCCAGCGGCTGCACCTGCACCATCGAGGCCTCCTGGCGACGCAGCGCAAACGTGGCCTGCCCTACCCGCACCGCGATGGGGTCGCCGCCCCAGCCGCCGCGCGCGACCACCTGCACGGTTTCACCGGGCAGAAAGCCGATCTCCAGCAAGCGCAGCAGCATGCTGTGCTCTTGCGCGTCCTGCGCGGGCAACAAGCCCGTGACCCGGCCCAAGGCGCGGCGCGGCAACTGGTCCAGCCGCAAGGACAGGTTCTGCTGCGTAGGAAGATGCAACCGCGCCGCAGCGCCATCGTCCATGGTTTTCATGGTGACTGGCCTCGATACAAATAATAGTGATTCTCATTCTATCAATATCTGTATCGCAGTGGTCGCCGTCGCAATCTCTCCTTGATGCAGCGCAAGCTGCAGTGGCCCTTGCCCTGCCGGGCAGTCAGTCACATGGCTCCAACCTCTTGCACTCCGCCGTAACGCGGATGGACGTGAGCGTGTTTTCGCCGTCGATGTGCCGGGCAGTGAACTGGACCCAGGCCCCCTGCGGAATGCTGTGCAGCAAGGCAGGGTTGGCCACCCGGAAGGTCTGTGTGGTGAACGGCAGCTTGGCGCGGGGCAGCAGCTTGAGCCGCACATGCGTGGCATTGCTGCCCGCATCCAACTCCACAGACACCAGCCGCGCACGGGTGTAGACCGGAGCCGCAGGGGCGGCACCCTCTACAGCAGCCGAGGCCGCGCCCGCTGGTGCAACGGGCTGGGCGCCTGCCGCACCACACGCGGCGGCCAAGACCAGTGCGGTGGCAACCCCGCAGCCGCGCTGCTCCCAACGGGCAAGCAACCAAGTGACGGCCTGCCCCATCAGAACGCCCACGCGCCCAGCTGGTAGTAGTCAAAACCACTGGTCCGCCCACCCAGGCATTGGGCGAGGAAGTCCTCGGTCTTGCGGTACATGGTGAGGTTGTTGGGCCAGCGCTGGTTGCCGTGGCCGTCCCCTTTGAAGGTGACGTAGTCCACCTCTTTGCCCGCCTTGCGCAGGGCCGCCACCATCCACTCAGACTGCTCCAGCTTCACGCGCGGGTCGTTCACGCCGTGCATGATGAGGATGGGCTTTTGCGCATGCTCAGCCCGGTAGAGGGGCGACTTCGCGTCCATGCGCGCACGGTCTTCCGGCACGGCCGGGTTGCCCACATAGCGGTGCCACCAAGGCAGGCCCAGCTCCCAGTACGGCGGGGCAGCCTCCAGCAGGCGCGCGATGTCCGTCACGCCCACCACATCCACCGCGCAGGCAAACACCTCGGGCGTGAAGGTGGCGCCCACCAGGGCTGAATAGCCGCCGTAGCTGGCACCGTAGATCGCCACGCGCTGCGGGTCGGCCACGCCGCGTTCCACCGCCCAGCGCACGCCGTCCACCAGGTCGTCGTGCATGCGGCCTGCGAACTCGCCCCGGGCTTTTTCCATGTGGTTGCGGCCATAGCCGCTGGAGCCCCGGTAGTTGACCTGCAACACCGCATAGCCCCGGTTGGCCAGAAACTGCTGCATGGCACGGCTGGTGGCGCCATCGCCCCAGCGGTCACGTGCCCACGGGCCGCCATGTACCAGCAGCACGGTGGGCAGCCGCTGCGGCGCTGCCCCCACGGGCAGCGTGAGGTAGCCGTGGATGGTGAGACCATCGCGCGCGGTGTAGGTGATGGGCGCGGTGGGGGCCAGGTCCTTGGCAATCAGGCTCAGGCGGTTCTCGCCCAGAAAGCGGGGCTCGTGCCCATCGCGCAGCAGGTAGCTGCGCGTGCCCCGGTCGGTGGCCACCGCCACCGTGAGCACCTTGTCGGTCTGGTCCAGGCTGGTCACCAGCACCTCTGCAGGCTTGTCGCCGGCCAGCGCAGACAGCCGGGCATCGAGCGCAGGGTCGAACACCTTGCGCGCGGGATAGCCCGGCATGAAATGCGTCAGCAGCGGCTCGCGGGTGCGACGGCTGAGTGTCACGTTGTCCAGGTCCACATCGGGCGAGGCAAACCACTCTTCCTCGGCGCCCGTGGTCAGGTCCAGCCGCACCAGCGCCAGCTTGTCGCGCCCCCGGTTCGACAAGGCCCAGGCCTTGCGCCCCTCATCGTGCAGGCCAAAGATGTTCAGCGTGTCCCACCGGCTGCGCTCTGCCACCGTCACCCAACTGCCCGGCGCGGCGCCGGGCCGCTCCAGCAGCACCTGCTCGCCCGCGAGGCGCGCCCGGGCGCGCAACTGGCCCGTGGTGTCCACCCCCCACCAGTTCACGTTGCCGGGGTTGGTGGCCAGCAGCACCGGCGGGCCGCCTGCAGGGTTCACGCGGTACAGGTCGAATACCTTTTTATCGCGCTGGTTGGAGGTGACGATGAAGTCGGACGAGGCATCCACCGCCTCCGCAAAATGCGCCACCGAACGCAGTGCTGGCATCAGCTCGCGCAAGTCGGTACCGGGGCCCTCGACCGCGCCCGCATAGATTCGGGTGTTTTCATCGCCCGTGGGGTCGGCTGTGATGCCGAGCCAGCGGCTGTCGGCACTGAAGCGGATGGCACGCGCACGGATGCGAAACGCCTTGGCGTCGCCCCCATCGATGGACTGCACCCAGATCGCAGGTACCACGCCGTCGGTGCCAAACCAGGCAATGCGCTTTCCATCGGGCGACACGCGGTAGCCGCCGGTGGACTGGCGGCTGGCGACGAAGTCGCGCACGGGGATCAATTCGGGCAGCTGGGCTCCTGCCAGTGTGGGATGCGTCGGGCCGCTGGCGCAGCCCGCCAACAAAACTCCCGACAACACCGCACACCACCCTATCCATCTTGACGCCACGGAACTCCTCCTCATCTCGTACAACATGGCGGCATTGTGGAATGCCCAACCTTTGCGCCAGCCAAAGGGCCGGGTCGGCACACCGGCACGCATATCGCAGCGTGCTGTGGGCGAAGTGCTCCGCTACAGCGCCTCGGTACGCGCCTCCAGCGCTCTGACCACCGCCACCATGTCCTCCTGCCCCAGGCCCATGTCGGCGGTCTGCGCGAACAGTGCGTGGCACGCATCCAGCAGCGGCGATGCCAACCGTGCATTGCGTGCCGCGTGGGCCACGAGCTGGTTGTTCTTGAGCACATCGTGGATGGCGGCCTGCACCTCGAAGTCGCGCGCCACCAGCTTGGCCAGCTTCACCTGCGACACGCTGCTGGCCATGGGCCCTGCATCGAGCACGGAGCGGAACAGCTCCATGTCCAGACCATTGCGGTCGGCAAAGTGCGCGGCTTCGCACAGTCCAGTCACCATGGTGATGAGAAAAAGGTTCACCGACAGCTTCATCAGCAATGCCGACGGCACCGATCCGCACACAAAGGTAGTGCGGCACATGGGCGCCAGCAAGGGCTGCACCGCCTGCACGCTGGCCGGGTCGCCCGCCAGCATGCCCACGAGCTGTCCGGCCTCCGCCGGCTTGCGCGAGCCCGAAACAGGCGCCTCGACATAGCGCCCGCCGGCGGCAAGGATGTCCTGCTCCAGCGCCTTGGAATATTCGGGTGAGGTGGTGCCCATGTGCACGATGGTGCGGTCTCGCACCTGGGTGGCAAAACCCGGCGTGCCGCGCTGCAGTGCCTCATCCATGGCCGGTTCGTTGGCCAGCATGAGGATGATGACCTGCGCCTGCGCGCAGACCTCGGCGGGCGTTGCGCCCACTTGCGCGCCAGCGGCGCGCAGAAGCTCGCATTTCTCGGGCGACCGGTTCCAAACCCACAGCGGGGTGCCGGCGCGCGCCAGGTTCAGCGCCATGGGAAGGCCCATGACGCCCAGTCCGACAAAGCCAATCTGCATAGGAATACCTTTCTTTCTGTCAGCGGAGGGTTGACTGCAGTGCAGCGCCCGTCCAGGGCGCCCGGGTGGGGCGGCTGGGGCGTGCGCTGCGCCCACTCTACCCAAAGTGGCGCGCGCGGTGGCAGGGACTTCTGTGCCCGCCCTCTGCATTTGGCATGGCTTAAGCTGCGGCCCGCCACAATCGCCCCATGCACATCCTGCTCATCGAAGACGACCTGGACCTGGGCCGGGCGCTGCAGTCCGCGCTGAAGGTGGAGGGCCTGACCAGCGAGTGGCTGCGCCGCGCGGTGGATGCCCCGGCCACCGTAGATGCCACCACCGTCGACTGCGTGCTGCTGGACCTGACGCTGCCCGACGGCAGTGGCTTCGATCTGCTGGCGCGCTGGCGCAACCAGGCAGGCCAGGGCGGGCAGGTGCCCATCATCGTGATCACGGCCCGCTCGGCCGTGGAGGACCGGCTGGCGGGCCTGGACGGTGGGGCGGACGACTTTGTGATCAAGCCCTTTGCCACGGCCGAGCTGATGTCCCGCATCCGCGCCGTACTGCGTCGCAGTGCGCGCCAGGCCAGCGAGCGCTGGGTGCTGGGCGAGCTGGTGATCGAGCCGCGGCGTCATGCGGTGCAACGCAAGGGTGCGGTGCTGGATGTGTCGCCCCGCGAGTTCCAGCTGCTGCTGGAGCTGGCGCGCGAGCCCGGCGTGGTGGTGTCCAAAAGCGTGCTGTCGCAGCGGCTGGACCCGCTGGGCGAGCCGGTGGACTTTGCCGCCATTGAAGTGCATGTGTCCAACCTGCGCCGCAAGATCGGGGCGGAGCTGATCCGCACGGTGCGGGGCGTGGGCTATCTGCTGCAGGCATGACCACGACGATGAAACACGCGTTGCGCAGCACATGGGCCTGGCTGGCCGAGCCCACGCTGATGCGTCGCAGCGTGGCCTCGGTGCTGGTGGCGTTTGTGGTGGTGTGGGCGGTGCTGCTGGGCTACAACTTCGTCAACTACAAGCACACCATCACCCGCGACCCCGGCCTGATGAAATACGGTGACGCGGTCCTGGACTCGCTGGCCTCCATCACCGACCCCGCGCACGCCGCCACGGCCGTGGCGGCCACCGACCACTGGACCAATATCCGCCGCCGCCAGGTGGGCCTTCTGCCCGGGGTGCAGATGCACGAGCTGCTGGACACGGCATCGGGCCAGCGCGTGTTCGCATCGCCGGGGCTGCAGAACGTGGCCTTGCCGCCCGCCACACCACGCGCTGAGCCTTTTATTGAAGAAGCCGCCCTGCAAGGCCGGTCATTCCGCATCTACACCGGCCGCAATGCGCGCTGGGTGCTGCGGGTGTTCGAGACCAAGCGCACCGACTCCAACTTCCTGCAGTACAACGGCCGCGCGCTGCTGCCCTACCTGCTGCTAGCGTCACCCTTTGTGCTGCTGGCGGTGTGGCTGTCGGTACGCCATGGCCTGCGGCCGCTGCAGCAACTGGCCAGCCGCATTGCGCAGCGCGGGCAGGACGACCTGCAATCGGTGGGTTTCAACGCCCGTCATCGCGAACTGAAGCCGCTGGAGCAATCGCTGGACCACCTCTTCGCCCAGCTGCGGCAAAAGGTCGACCGCGAGCGCGCCTTTGTGCAGGACGCCGCCCACGAGATCCGCACGCCGCTGGCCGTGATCACCGCCCAGGCCTATGTGATGGCCCGCTCGCCCAGCGAAGAGGAGCGCACGCAGGCCCAGGCCCACCTGGAGCAAGCCATCGCCCGCACCTCGCACCTGGCGCAGCAACTGCTGGACCTGGCCGCGCTGGACGACGCGCAGCGCCCCGCACCGCGCGACCTGGACGTGGCGCAGTGGCTGCGCGGCGCGCTGGCACAGGCTGCGCCGCAGGCCATCGCGCGGCAGATCGAGCTGTCGCTGGACGCGCCCGACACCTTGCCCGCCCGCCTCGACCAACCCGCGTTCGAATCCATCGCCCACAACCTCATCGACAACGCACTGCGCTACACGCCCCACGGCGGCAACGTGGCGGTGGCGCTGCGGCGCGAGAGCGCGGCACTGCAACTGTCGGTGCAGGACGACGGGACGGGCATCCCGGCCACCGAACACCACCGGGTGTTCGAACGCTTTTACCGGGGCGCGGGCCATGCCGCCAGCGGCTCGGGCCTGGGCCTGGCCATCGTGCGGCAGGCGGTGCTGCGCATGGGCGGGCAGGTGCAGATCGGCGTGGGTTTGAATGGCAAAGGCGTGGGCTTTTTCGTTAGCATTCCCCTCCCCCACAGCGCCTGACGGCCCCGCCGCAGGCCGACCGCACGCACTGCATGTCCGACGACGCGACCACCATGACCACCGCCGATTCCGCCCACCCGTGCCTCAGCTGCGGCGCCTGCTGCGCCAGCTTCCGCGTGGACTTTGCCGTGTACGAGATGCAGGCCATGGGCGGCACGGTGCCGGACGGCCTGGCACTGGATGTGAACGGCAGCACCTGCCGTATGCGGGGAACGGAGCAGGTGCCCATCCGCTGCGCCGCGCTGACCGGCCAGGTAGGCCAGCAGGTGGCCTGCAGCATCTACGAACTGCGCCCCGCGCCCTGCCGCGAGTTCTCGGCGGGCGACTACGCCTGCCACAAGGCGCGTGCGCGGCACGGGCTGGCGCCGCTGGCGGAAGGCACCAGCTTGTAAGGTGACACCCTCCAGCAGCCAGGCTACTGCCGCATCAAAATAGTTTAGGCTTCAACAAAAAATCGACACGGTGTTGGAAATAACCGACACCACGGGTTTTTCGGGACATGCAAACTTTGTCCCATGTCAACGCCTTCCTCCCCCACCGCCCGCCAGCTTTGGGATATCTCACCGCCCGTGCATGCGGGCAGCCCCGTGTTCCCCGGCGACACGGCCTACAGCCAGCAGTGGTGCGCCACCATCGGCCCCGGCTGCCCGGTCAATGTGAGCGCCATCACGATGTCGCCCCATGTGGGCGCCCACGCTGATGCACCGCTGCACTACGACGCGCAGGGCGCCACCATTGGTGACGTGTCGCTCGACGCGTTTCTGGGTCCCTGCCGCGTGATCCACGCCATCGGCTGCAGCCCGCTCATCACCTGGGAGCACATTGCCCACGCAGTGAATGGCACCCTGCCCCCGCGCGTGCTGGTGCGCACCTACGAGCACATGCCGGTGGACCGCTGGGACGGCCAACTGGCCGCCTACGCGCCCGACACCATCGAGCGCCTGGCCGACCTGGGCGTGCTGCTGGTGGGCATCGACACCGCCAGCATCGACCCGGCCGACAGTAAGACGCTCGACAGCCACCAGGTCATCCGCCGCCGGGGCCTGCGCGTGCTAGAAAACCTGGTGCTCGACGCCGTGCCCGAGGGCGACTACGAACTCATCGCCCTGCCGCTGAAGCTGACCACGGCCGACGCATCCCCCGTGCGGGCCGTGCTGCGGGCGCTGGACTAGCGCGATACACAGAATTTCAAGCATTTTTGGCTGGAAGCGCTAGTACAACATGCGCCAAAAGCTATCAATAACATAGCAATCACCTCTCCCAACGCCCATGCCCATCACCCTTCAAGACTGCCGCACCCGCGACGCCCAAGACCCGCTGCGCGCCCTGCGCGACCACTTTGCCCTGCCACCGGGCGTGATCTACCTCGACGGCAATTCGCTGGGCGTGGCCCCCAAGGCCGCTGCCGCGCGCGTGGCCGATGTGGTCACCCGCGAATGGGCCACCGACCTCATCAAATCGTGGAACACAGCCAGCTGGTTTGACCTGCCCCAGCGCCTGGGCAACCAGCTCGCCCCGCTAATTGGTGCAGGCAAGGATGAAGTGGTGTGCACCGACAGCACCTCCATCAACCTCTACAAGGTGCTGAGCGCGGCGCTCAACATCGCCCGCGAAGACAGCCCTGCCCGCAAGCGCATCGTGAGCGAGCGCAGCAACTTCCCCACCGACCTCTACATTGCCGAAGGCCTGTGCAAGGAACGCGGGCTGGAGCTGGTGCTGGTGGAGCCCGAAGAGATTGCCGCATCGCTGACCAGCGACGTGGCCGTGCTGATGCTCACGCACGTGAACTACCGCACCGGCGCCATGCACGACATGGCCGCCATCACCGCTGCGGCGCACGCCCAGGGCATCTTGTGCGTGTGGGACCTGGCACACAGCGCGGGCGCGGTGCCTGTGGACCTGAACGGCGCGGGCGCCGACTTCTCCATCGGCTGCGGCTACAAATATTTGAACGGCGGCCCTGGCGCACCGGCCTTTGTGTGGGTGCACCCACGCCATGCCAACCGCCCGGACTTGAAGTTCATGCAGCCGCTGTCCGGCTGGTGGGGTCACGCTGCACCGTTTGCTTTCACGCCCGACTACCAGCCCGCGCCGGGTATCACACGCTACCTGTGTGGCACGCAGCCCATCATCAGCCTGTCGGCCCTGCAATGCGGGCTGGATGTGTTCACCGCCGCACAGCGCCTGGGCGGCATGGCCGCGCTGCGCGCCAAGTCGCTGGCGCTTACCGACCTGTTCATCCAACTCGTGGAAGAGCGCTGCGCAGGCCACGGCCTGGGCCTGGCCACGCCGCGTGAGCACGCACAGCGCGGCTCGCAGGTGTGCCTGACCCGCGACGAAGGCGCTGGCGTGAACGGCCAAGGCAGCGGCGCCTACGCCATCGTGCAGGCGCTGATTGCGCGCGGCGTGATCGGCGACTTCCGCAAGGGCGACGGCGGCACGGGCCGCCACAAGGACATCCTGCGGTTTGGCTTCACGCCGCTGTACCTGGGCTTTGAAGATGTGTGGAATGCCGTGGAGCACCTGCGCCAGGTGCTGGAAAGCGGCGAGTGGCAGAAGGCCGAGTTCAACCAGACGCACGCCGTCACCTGATCGGAAAGGCAAACCACCATCATGTGCCCTTTCTCGCAAACCCCTGCGGGTGACAACAACAACGCGGCATCGGCCGCCCTGCCCGAATCCATCGTGCACGAGGAGCGCGCCCAGCTCGACTTCAGCCAATCCATGAGCTATGGCGACTACCTGCAGCTCGACGCCATCCTCACCGCACAAAAGCCGCTGTCGCCCGCGCACGACGAGATGCTGTTCATCGTGCAGCACCAGACCAGCGAGCTGTGGATGAAGCTCATGCTGCACGAGCTGCGCGCGGCCATCGGCCACATTGCGCGCGACGAGCTGCCGCCTGCTTTCAAGATGCTGGCGCGCGTCAGCAAGATCATGGAGCAGCTGGTGCACGCCTGGGATGTGCTGGCCACCATGACGCCGCCCGAGTACAGCGCCATGCGGCCGTACCTGGGCCAGTCCAGCGGCTTCCAGAGTTACCAGTACCGCTGCATCGAGTTCTCGATGGGCAACAAGAACCGCGCCATGCTCAAGCCCCACGAGCACCGCGCCGACCTGCTAGCGCAGGTGCAGGCCGCCTACAAAGCCCCGTCGCTGTACGACGAGGCCCTGCGCCTGATGGCCCGGCGCGGCCTGGCTGTGCCCGCCAGCCACACCGAACGCGACTGGACGCAGCCGTATGTGGAAAACGACGCGGTGGAGCAGGCCTGGCTCACCGTGTACCGCAACCCCGAAAAGCACTGGGACCTTTACCAGCTGGGCGAGGAGCTGACCGACCTGGAAGACGCCTTCCGCCTCTGGCGCTTCCGCCACGTGACCACCGTGGAGCGCGTGATCGGCTTCAAGCGCGGCACGGGCGGCACGGGCGGGGTGAGCTACCTGCGCAAGATGCTGGATGTGGTGCTGTTCCCCGAGATCTGGAAACTGCGCACGGATCTGTAAGCACAACGGCGCGCCGAAAAAATAGGCCTGTTCACCACCCCGGTGAACAGGCCTTTTAACTGCTGCCCGCGCCCTACAGAAAAGCGCAAGCAGCTATCGTTTTTATAGTTCTCTCCCTGAGTCGCAACCGGCAGCGCTTCAGTCTCCGGCCCTGGTGAACACCTGCCCCCCCGAGAGCTGGTAGGCCACGTTGTCCACCTGCAGGCTGCGCTCGTTGGCGATGTCAAAGCGGCTGTAGAGCCCAGGCGTGTCGCCGTTCAGGATGGCGGTGGACACCACCATGGAGCGCTGGGCCAGCGCTCCGGTGGTCGTGTTCACCTCCAGCCGCAAAGCGCCCTGGTAGCCCCGCACGGGTGGTGGCGTGCCTACGCCCGTGGGTGCCTGGTAGACGCGGGCGGGGAAGGCCAGGCGCACCTTGCCATCCATGGCTTGCAGGTTGAGCACCGGGCGGGCGCTGTCGAGTGTGGTGATGCTGCCCCGGCCGCCCGCCGCCTGCGTGGTCAACCGCTTGCCTTGCGCGGCATTGCGCACGTCAAACACCGCAAGCTGAATGCCGTCGGCCACACCGCCCTGGGCGCTGTCCTTGCCCACGCCCAGCAACAGGCCGTTCGGCAGCGGCACCAGGTGGTCGGCATGGCCGCCCGCCGCCAGCTCGCCTGCCACGGTGGGGTTGGCGGGGTTGGCCAGGTCCAGCACCCACACAGGCTCGGTGGTGGCAAAGGGGGTGGCATAGGCCCGGGTGCCAGCAAAGAACAGGTTGTCAATCTGCTGGTCGCCCCGCGCCGTGCGCAGCCGGATAGGCAGCTTGGCCTGTGGGCCCAGATAGCTGTCGCGGCCGCTGTCGCGCAGCACGGTCAGCAGCGCGGGGGAGGCCTGCTGGGCCTGAATGGTCACCGGCGGCATGCCGCTCTGGCCCGTCTTGCCGGTGAAGGTCAGCACGCGCAGATCGTTCTGGTATTCGTTCAGGCGCGATGGCAGGCGGCGCAGGTCCCAGCCCAGGTGGCCGTCCACGCTGCCCGATGCGTCGTAGTCCACCCGCGCGCCACGGAAGGTGAACTTGTGGATGTCCGTGCGGCTGTTGGCCGGGAACACGGCGTTGGCCACATCGCCGCCATAGCGGTACTGCCGCGAGCTGGCCACATACACGCTGCGCGCGCCCAGGTGCACCGCTTCGCTGCCGCCCGCAAAGCAACGGCTGGTGCGCGCCAGGCTGGACGAGGTGAGGTCGATGGCCGTGATGGACGTGAGCTGCAGCGACAGCGACGCGTTGCCCGTCTGCACCAGGCAGTCGGCCTCGTTGACCAGCGGCTGCGGCTGGCCGCCATCCACGCGCAGGGTAGGGATCAGCGCGGCGGTGTTCAGGTCCTTGAGTGCCGCGTCCACCGCCGATGCCGTGGCCCCTGCCGGTACAGTGAAGCGTGTGAGGTCGGGCGACCAGGTGGAGACCAGGTACAGCGTGTTGCCAATCAAGCGGCTGCCCACCAGCAGGCCATCGATGCGCATCTGCTTGATCTGCGCGGGCGCCATGTCCTTGTGGATGGCGAACAGGTCCAGCGACAGCGTGCGGCTGTACTCTGGCAACACGGTGATGCTGGCGTCGGCCGCAGCCACCACGGGCTGGCGGTCGGCATACGGGTCTTGTTGCGACAGCACGGCGGCGCGCGTGCCGCCACCCGCCACATAAAAGCCCTGGGGGATGAACTTGGCGTCCAGCACGGCGCTGCCCACGCTGGACAGGCTGCCATCGGCCGCGCGGGCCAGGGCGGCCAGGCGCGGCGGCTCGCGGCCGGTGTCGGTAGCGTAGGCGCGGTGCAAGCCATACAGCATGTTGCCCTCGGCCTTGATGAGGCCGTCTTCCTCCACCGCCGTGCCTGCCTGCGGCACACCGGTGTGGGTGACCACGCTGCCCGCGCTGCTCAGCCCACCCACGGTGGGCACGGTGATGGCCGTGCCCGGGTAGCCCAGCGCCACCCGCTGCGCAATCTTGGCCTTGAAGTACGCCACCAGATCGCCAGAACGCGCCACCTGCAGCCGCGCCTCGTTGGGGGTCTGCGGTGTGCCGCCCTCCCCGCCACCGCAGCCCGCCACAAATGCGGCGGTGGCTACGGCCAGCCATGCGGGCGACGCATGGGACATGCCCGCCAATGTGTTCATCAACCCTCGGTTCTTCATGTGATTGTTCTCCCTGTGAATGCGAATACCCACGGCGCGGCGTCGGCTTGTGCTCCCACCGCATCGCAGATAAGTGGGATAATATCCCACATAATTTCCAGCCGTCAACCAGATGACAATCACAGCCTGCACCTAACACTCTCCGCGTTTCGGCCCTTTTTCATGCCCTCCCGCTCCGCCATCGTTCTGGCCTCTGCCCTGCACGTGCTGCGCCCTCTGGCGCGCCTGCTGTTGCGCAATGGCGTGGCCTACCCCGCGTTTGCGGCGGCGATGAAGAGGGTGTTTCTGGACGCCGCGCACGACGAGCTGAAGCGCACGGGCAAGAAGACCACCGACAGCGCGGTGAGCCTCATGTCGGGCGTGCACCGGCGCGATGTGCGCAACCTGGGCCGCCTGGCCGAGCCAGCCGCTGACGAAGAAGCCGGCGAAACCCCGCTGAACATGGCCAGCCAGGTGGCTGCGCGCTGGCTGAGCCAGACGGACTGTCTGGACGACGAGGGCCAGCCCCGCCCCCTGCCCCGCAGCGGCGAGCCCCCGCACTTCGACGGCCTGGTGGCCAGCATCAGCAGCGATGTGCGGCCCCGTGCGGTGCTTGACGAACTGGTGCGCCTGGGCATGGCCGAGGAAGGTGAGGATGGACTGATCCGCCTGCTGGCCGCCGGTTTTGTGCCGCGCCAGGGCTTTGCCGAGATGGCGCAGCTGATGCAGGACAACCTGCACGACCACCTGGCAGCCGCCAGCCTCAACCTGGAGGGCGAGCACAACTACCTGGAGCAGGCCGTGTTTGTGGACCAGCTCAGCGAAGAATCAGCCCGCCGCCTGCACGTGGTGGCCGCCAAGGCCTGGCGCCAGGCCTTCAAGACCGTGATGACCGAGGCGCAGGCCCGCTACGACCACGACCAGAAAAACACCCCGCCCAGCGAACGCAACCGGCGCGCCCGCTTTGGCAGCTACTTCTATGCCGCAGACCAAGATGAACGTCCTTCCTGAACTCTGGGCCCGGGCGGCCCGGCTGCTGGCCACCGCCACGGCCGTGCTGGTGCTGGCCGCCTGCGGTCCCGGCACCGGTGGCACGGGCACCGGCCCGATCAACGGCGCGGTCTATTTCTCGGGCGCGGGTTTCACGGTGGGTGCCCCCTGCGTGCTGCATTGCGGTGGCGCAGAGCTGCAGCTGGAAAACGAGCGGGTGGAACTCAACATTACCTGCCAGCGCTTTGTGTTCACCGGCCCGTGGCAGATCGATGCGCAGGGCGTGGCTCTGCTGCAGGGCACACTGGAAACCACGGAATTTGCCAACGGCGGCGAGCCCCAAACGCGCACCTCGGCCGCCGAGATGCAGCTGCACTTCAGCGACACCCGCGCCGACAGCAGCCGCGAGGTGGTCGTCACCGTGCGGGACGCACAGGGCAACCTGCTGGTCGCCCCCCGCATGCTGGAGCAGCGCCCTGCGTCTGCCGCAGCCGCCCCCGGCGCCTGCACGCCCGAGGCGCGCTGAAACGACACAGGGCCTGTGCAGACAGCTGCACAGGCCCTGAAAAATACGAAAACCCAACCAGCCCATTACAGGCTGGGGTCAAAGAGAAACCAGGTTACTGGACGCCCGCCACCATCATCCCGCGGTTGCTACGGCACCAGATCGGTGCCAGGTGTCCAATCTGGATCGTCAATTCGTTGCCCTTGCCCAGCACTGTGGTGGGGCCGTTGCTGTAGGCGTAGCCGCTGTCAGCCGGCTGCTTGGGCAGTTCCACGGTCCAGCCGCTGCGGCGCATCACGCTGCGGCCTTGCTCGGGGTAGAACTGCATCTCGACCTTTTCGCCATTGCCGCAGGCATATTGCATGCTGCTGCCGTCGGCGGGGGCGCTGAACGCCTGCATGGCGGGGGGCTGGCTTGCGCAGCCCGACAACAACAGGGTGGCCAACGCACCCGAACCCAGCAAAACCATCGTCTTCATCGGTCACTCCTGACATCGCGGCGCAGCCTCGCAGCGCGCCCGACAACTTCCATCCAACGGCTTGTGGCCACCGGCCCACAGGGCCTTTTCAGCGCCCCTGGCTGCCACTAAGCACAAACCTTGCCATTCACCACCACCTGCACCATCCTGATTGCGAGAGACCGAAATCTGCGATTCCAGAACCGTGGCACACACCCGGTGCAGCGCATGGACGCAAGAGTGCCCCACGCCCCCGGCACCGTCATTGGGGTCATCCCCACATCGAGAGCCTCCTCTAAAGTCTGCCAACGCCCTGTGGCGCCCTCATGACGGCGCCTGCGACCCGCAGACGAGGCCCGATTGGGAGCATTCAAAAGCTCAATCCACCGCGTAAACGTCCGATTGCTGGCACAAGCACCCCAAAACGGGCAACATCCGATGCGTTTGGTGGGGTATGTAGCGGGCAGACTGGGACATACCCTAAGAGCCTGCGAACCAGCCCACCTGCGGGCACCGCCCCGTCCGTCGGCGACAGCGGCGGTTCTGCTCTGCGGGTAACCTCACCGGGCCTGATGGCCGAGGGAGAGCCGCTCCCAAACGCCACCGCCATCTGCCCTGGAGACCGTCCCCGTGCCCCCTTCGCCGCCCTCCCCACCGCTTCTTGCCCCCCGCGCCGCCTGGGCCATGCTGCTGGCACTGGTGGCGGGCTTTGCGCTGAGCCAGGCGTTTCGCACCATCACGGCCATCATGGCGACGGGCTTGCGGGCCGAGTTCGGGCTGTCGGCACAAGCGCTGGGGGTGTTTGCCGGGGCGTTTGCGTTTGCCTTTGGCACCATGCAGCTGTTCATGGGCATCGGCATCGACCTGTACGGCGTGCGGCGCACCCTGCTGGTGGCGTTTCCGCTCACCATTGCGGGCGCGGTGTTGTCGGCACTGGCGCCGGGCTATGGCACGGTGCTGCTGGGGCAGGTGCTGATCGGCGTGGGCTGCGCGCCCGCGTTTTTGGTGTGCACCGTGTTCATCGCGCGCTACTTTCCGGCGTCGCGGTTTGCCATGGTGTCGGGCGTGGCCATGGGGGTGGGCGGGCTGGGCATGCTGTTCACCGGCACGCCGCTGGCCTGGCTGGTGCAGCAGTCGTCCTGGCGCATGGGGTTTGGCGTGCTGGCGGGCCTGGCGGCGCTGGCCTGGCTGCTGATCTTCTGGAAGGTGCATGAGCCCGCACAACCCATCGACGATGCCGCGCCGCGCGAATCGGTGCTGGAGGCGGTGCGTGGCTTTGGCGCGCTGTTCCTGCTGCCGCACACCGCCGGCATCATGCTGCTGGCACTGATGACGTACGCCTCCTTCCTCACGCTGCGCGGGCTGTGGCTGGGGCCGCTGCTGATCGAGCGGCACGGCTATTCGCTGGTAGCCAGCGGCAATGTGGCCATGCTGTCGTCCCTGGTGTCGCTGTTCAGCCCGGCCTTTTTTGGTCGGCTGGACCCTGGCCCCACGCGGCGCAGGCGCTGGCTGCTGGGCTTTACGGCCCTGCTGGCGGCGCTGTTTGCAGCCATGGGCTTTTTGCATGCCGAATGGCTGGACGTGGGCGGCTCCGTGGCCGTGGGCCTGCTGTCCGGCTACATGGTGCTGCAGTACTCGGATGTGCGCTCGGCTTACGCCCCCGCCGTCACGGGGCGTGCCATGGCGGTGTTCACCATGGCGCTGTTCTTGGGCGTAGCGCTGATGCAGTGGGTGACGGGCGTAGCGGCCTCCATCGCCGCCACACAGGGCGCAGACCCATATGTGGCGGTGATGTTGACCATTGCCACCATGTTGGGGGTGGGCGCACTGGCCTTCAGGCTGCTGCCCGCGCCCGCCCATTGACCCGATCATTCCCCCGTGCGGGGCCGGGCGGGCACAGTGCCGTGCTGCTGCCCGCCACGCGCCACCACTGCAGCACGCCAAACAGCAACTCGAACGCGGTAAAACCCAGCACGATGGCATTGGCGCCGTGTGCCACGGCGTAGATCTGCCAGGCTGCGAACAGAAACCGCGCCACGCCGTCCAGCCGCCCCAGCAACACCGTGGGCGCCACAATGCGCGCCAGCGACCACACCACCACCACCGAGCCCAGCAGGTTGGCCAGCAGCATGTGTGTGGCGTCCAAAGGGTGCAAGGTACCGGGCAGAGCGAGCGCCTGGGCCAGCAGCGTCAGCTGGGCATAGAGCCAGGCAAAGGTCCAGGGCAAGGCAAACGGCCAGGTGACGAGCAGGTCGTACCAGCCGCTGGCGCGCACGATGCGCAGGTAACGGTTGGAAGCGAAAGCGGGGATGGGCATGACAGAAGACCTCTGTGAATGAATCAATGAGGCCCCGAGCTTCCACCTTGAAGTACGCTTCAGGGTCAAGCACTTTGTGAGGGGAACAGGATCATGCTGATCGGCGAACTGGCCACGGCCTCGGGCCTGAGCCGCGAGGCGCTGCGTTTTTATGAACAGCAGGGCCTGATCCGCGCGCGGCGCCTGGACAACGGCTACCGCGACTACCCGCCCGAGGTGGTGACGCTGGTGCAGTACATCCGCACCGCACAGCAGCTGGGCTTTACCCTGGCGGAGATCGGAGACCGGCTGCCCGCCATCTGGGACGCCGCCGAGCCCGGCCCCGCCTTGGCGCAGGTGCTCGCCGCCAAGCTGCAGGAGATTGACGACCGCATTGCCGCCCTGCAGGCCCTGCGCCAGACCCTGGCCGAGCGTGTGGCCACCGACTGCCCGCTGCGGGCCCGTGCACCTCGCAAGGCCTCTTCGCCTGCCTTTTGAGTCAAATTGGGCGGTAGCGCTAGTACATCATGCGCTGGCAGCTATCAAAAACAGAGCAATCTTTCTTCAACCACCACGCAGGCGCCAGCGCAGCCTGATCAGGCGCCGGAGGCGGGCACCTGGTGCAGCAGCACCGGGTGGTTGCCATCGGCGTCCGCGCTCTCGATCTGCACCCCAAAGCCCCACAGCCGCGCCACGTGCTTGAGCACCTCGTGCGTGTCGTCGGCCAGCGGGCGGCCCTGGTACTGGGTGTGGCGCAAGGTCAGGCTGCGGTCGCCGCGCAGGTTCACGTTCCACACCTGGATGTTGGGCTCGCGCGTGCCCAGGTCGTACTGCTGCGACAGCAACTGGCGCAGGCTGCGATAGCCGTTTTCGTCGTGGATCTCGCTGACCACCAGGTCGCGCTCGGCGGCGTCGTCATGCAGCGCAAACAGGCGCATCTCGCGCATCAGGTGCGGGCTGAGGTACTGGCCGATGAAGCTCTCGTCCTTGAAGTTGCGCATGGCATGGTCGAGCGCAGGCAGCCAGGGGGTACCTGCGATGTCGGGGAACCAGTGCCGGTCTTCCGCTGTGGGGTTCTGGCAGATGCGCTGGATGTCGCGGTACATGGCAAAGCCCAGCGCATAGGGGTTGATGCCACTGTAGGCGCGATGCCCCACCGGCGGCTGGTAGACCACGTTGGTGTGCGAGCCCAGCCATTCGATCATCACGCCATCACTCAGATACCCCTCGTCGTACAGCGTGTTGAGCAGCGTGTAGTGCCAGAAGGTGGCCCAGCCTTCGTTCATCACCTGGGTCTGGCGCTGCGGGTAAAAGTACTGCGCAATCTTGCGCACGATGCGCACGATCTCGCGCTGCCAGGGCTCCAGCAGGGGTGCGTTTTTTTCGATGAAGTACAGGATGTTCTCCTGCGGCTCCTGCGGAAAGCGGTTGTGCTCTTGCGCCGCATCCTCCTTGCCAGGGCGGGTGGGCAGGGTGCGCCACAGCTCGTTGACCTGCTGCTGGGCGTAAGCTTCGCGCTGCTCGCGCTCCAGGCGTTCGCGAGCAAGGTTCTTCTTGGAGGGGCGGCGATAGCGGTCCACGCCAAAGTTGGCCAGGGCATGGCACGAGTCCAGCAGCCGCTCCACTTCGCCCGTGCCGTAGCGCTCCTCGCACTGGGCCACGTAGTCCTTGGCATACACCAGGTAGTCGATGATGCTGGACGCATCGGTCCACATGCGAAACAGGTAGTTGCCCTTGAAGAAGCTGTTGTGCCCGTAGGCGGCGTGGGCAATGACCAGCGCCTGCATGGCGGTGGTGTTCTCCTCCATCAGGTAGCTGATGCAGGGGTTGGAGTTGATGACGATCTCGTACGCCAGCCCCATGTGCCCGCGCCGGTAGCGCCGCTCGGTGGCCAGAAACTCCTTGCCGTAGCTCCAGTGCCGGTAATTCACCGGCATGCCCACGCTGGAGTAGGCGTCCATCATCTGCTCGGCGGTGATGATCTCCAGCTGATTGGGGTAGGTGTCCAGGCCAAAGCGCTCGGCCGTGGCGGCGATGGCCGCGTGGTAGCGCTCGATCAGCTCGAACGTCCAGTCGCTCGGGTCGGGCAATGGCTCCGCAGGCCGCGCACCCGCAGGCAGAGGCTGGCCGGGCACGGCGCGGTGGCGGCGCTCGCCCACGGCAGCGGCCTTCCAGGGGTTGTCGCTCTGGCGGCGCTCCAGCACGGGGGACTGCACCACGTTGTTCATGCGGCCACCCCCTCTTTCTTGAACAGGTCGCGGAACACGGGGTAGATGTCGCCGGGTGCGCCAACCTTGCGCATCGCAAAGTGCGAGTACAGCGGCGCCAGCTGGCTGTACTCGTCCCACAGGTTCTGTTCTTCCTCCGCCACCTGCACATAGGCAAAGTAGCGCACCAGCGGCAGGATCTTGTCCACCAACAGGTTGCGGCAGATGCCGCTGTCGTTGGTGAAGTTGTCGCCGTCGCTGGCCTGGGCCACGTAGATGTTCCAGTCGCCCTGCGGGTAGCGCGCGCGGATGATCTGGTCCAGCAGCACCAGCGCGCTGCTCACCACCGTGCCGCCACTTTCGGTGGAGTGGAAAAACTGCTCCTCGCTCACCTCGGCCGCCTGGGTGTGGTGGCGGATGAACACGATGTCGATCGTCTCGTAGTGCCGCGTGAGAAACAGGTACAGCAGGATGAAGAAGCGCTTGGCCAGGTCCTTGCGCGTCTCATCCATGGAGCCCGACACATCCATCACGCAGAACATCACCGCCTGGCTGCTGGGCACAGGCACCGGCGTGCGCGCGCGAAAGCGCAGGTCGATGGGGTCCAAGTATGGAATCTTGCCGATGCGCGCCGTGAGCGCGTCGATGCGGCGCTGCAGCTCGGCCACCGCCTCGCTGGTTCCGTCGTCCTGCGCCAGCAGCGCGTCCAGTTCGGCCTGCAGCGCCAGCAGCTCGCGATGCGCCGACTTGCCCAGCGCAATGCGCCGGCCCAAGGCGCCGCGCATGGTGCGCAGCACGGCCAGGTTGTTGGGGATGCCGTCCTGGCTGTAGCCTGCGCGGCGCGACTTCCATTGCGGGTTCTCGCCGATGTGGGTGCGCAGCAGGTGCGGCAGCGCCAGGTCTTCAAAAAAGAGCTGCATGAACTCTTCCTTGGTCAGCGTGAAGGTGAAGTCGTCCTCGCCCTCGCCGCTGTCACTGGCCTGCGACCCACGCCCGCCCGCCCCACCCTGGGGCCGCTCGATGCGGTCGCCGCGCACATGCTCGGCATTGCCAGGGTGCACGGTGTCGCGGATGCCGCCCTGGCCATGGTGAAAAATCGGCTCGCTGATGTCCTTGCGCGGGATAGTGATGTTCTCGGCCTGCTCCATGTCGCGGATGCCGCGTTGCGAGACGGCACGGCGCACCGCATCCGCGATCTGCTCTTTGTAGCGGCGAACAAATCGCTCGCGGTTGCCCACCGACTTGTTCTTGCCAGCGAGCCTGCGGTCGATGATTTGCAATGCCATCCGTTGCTCCCGTTCCCCATGCAGGGCCTGTGGCCCTGGCACCGACCCTAGCTACTCTTGCGCACGCGCAAGTACCACTCGCACAGCAGCCGCACTTGCTTCGGCGTGTAGCCTTTGTTGACCATGCGGGTGACAAAGTCCTCGTGCTTGCGGGCCTCTTCGGCGCTGGCCTTGGCGTTGAAGCTGATCACCGGCAACAGCTCTTCGGTGTTGGAGAACATCTTCTTCTCGATCACCAGGCGCAGCTTTTCGTAGCTCGTCCAGCTGGGGTTCTTGCCCTGGTTGTTGGCGCGTGCCCGCAGCACAAAGTTGACGATCTCGTTGCGGAAGTCCTTGGGGTTGGCGATGCCTGCGGGCTTCTCGATCTTCTCCAGCTCGGCGTTGAGCGCGCTGCGGTCGAACACCTCGCCCGTGTCGGTGTCGCGGTACTCGTTGTCCTGAATCCAGTAGTCGGCGTAGGTGACGTAGCGGTCGAAGATGTTCTGGCCGTACTCGCTGTAGCTTTCCAGGTACGCCGTCTGTATCTCTTTGCCGATGAACTCGGCGTAGCGCGGCGACAGGAACTCCTTGATGTAGCCGGTGTACTTGGTCTCCAGCTCGGCAGGGAACTGCTCGCGCTCGATCTGCTGCTCCAGCACATACATCAGGTGCACCGGGTTGGCCGCCACCTCGGCGCTGTCGAAGTTGAACACCTTCGAGAGGATCTTGAACGCAAAACGCGTGGAGATGCCCGTCATGCCCTCGTCCACGCCCGCGTAGTCGCGGTACTCCTGATAGCTCTTGGCGCGCGGGTCGGTGTCCTTCAGGCTCTCACCGTCGTACACCTGCATCTTGCTGAAGATGCTGGAGTTTTCAGGCTCCTTCAGCCTCGTCAGGATGGCGAACTGCGCCATCATCTTGAGCGTGCCGGGCGCGCACACGGCGTTGCCCAACGACGATTCGCGGATGAGCTTTTCGTAGATGCGGATCTCCTCGCTCACGCGCAGGCAGTACGGCACCTTGACGATATAGATGCGGTCGAGAAACGCCTCGTTGTTCTTGTTGTTGCGAAACGCCTTCCATTCGCTCTCGTTGCTGTGCGCCAGCACCACACCGTCAAACGGAATGGCGCCAAAGCCTTCGGTGCCCTTGTAGTTGCCCTCCTGCGTGGCCGTGAGCAGCGGGTGCAGCACCTTGATGGGCGCCTTGAACATTTCCACAAACTCCAGTAGGCCCTGGTTGGCCAAGCACAGGCCGCCGCTGTAGCTGTAGGCGTCGGTATCGTCCTGCGCAAAGGTTTCGAGCTTGCGGATGTCCACCTTGCCCACCAGGCTGGAGATGTCCTGGTTGTTCTCGTCGCCCGGCTCGGTCTTGGCAATGCCCACCTGCTTGAGCACGCTGGGGTAGCGCTTGACCACCCGGAACTGGCGGATGTCGCCACCGTATTCTTCGAGCCGTTTGACCGCCCAGGGCGAAAGCACGCGCTGCAGGTAGCGGCGCGGAATGCCGAACTGTTCCTCCAGCACGGGGCCGTCTTCTGCGGCGTCGAACAGGCCCAGCGGCGATTCGTTGACCGGCGAGCCCTTGAGGGAATAGAACGGCACCTTCTGCATCAGCGCCTTGAGGCGCTCGGCAATGGAGCTTTTGCCGCCACCCACAGGGCCCAGCAGGTACAGGATCTGCTTGCGCTCTTCCAGCCCCTGCGCGGCATGGCGGAAGAAGCTCACCACCTGTTCGATGGACTCCTCCATGCCGTAGAACTCGGTGAAGGCGGGGTAGCGTTTGATGACCTTGTTGGCAAAGAGCCGCGACAGGCGCGGGTCGTTGCGCGTGTCCACCATCTCGGGCTCGCCAATGGCGGCCAGCATGCGCTGGGCCGATGTGGCGTAGGCCATGGGATCACGTTTGCACTCGGCGAGGTACTCGTCGATCGACATTTCCTCTTCGCGGCTACGGGCGTAGCGCGCGGCGAAGTTGCTGATGGCATCCATACGACCTCCTGTGGCGGCACCCCTGGCGGGCGCAGGTGGTACCACGGTGTTGCATTGGCAATCGCTACCGGCTTGGCACTTTGTAGCACCACGAACTGCGCTTGAACAGCCAATTCGCGGGCATGTGACTGGCCTTTTTGTGGCGTTGCACACACAGGGATAGAGCGTGGCACACTGCGCGAAGTTCACCCTGCAAAACACTGGCAGGGGTTGCCCCGGATAGGGAATGTCCTGACAACCGGGAGGTCCTTCCAAAGCCCCGTACGCGCCCCCTGCGCCTGAGGCTCATTCGCAGGGCCTGCCCACACTCCCCATCACAACGAGCTGGCGCTGGAACCATCGCCCCGGTACAGCCACGGCACATCCAGCACGCGTTCACCCAGCAGGCGCAACGACAGGTCGCGCCCCCAGCGCACGGGCCCCGTGGCGTGGAAGATGCGACCATTGCGCGTGGACCTGGCCTGCACCCTCGCGTTGCGCTGCCAGCGGTTCAGCGCATAGCGGCGCAGGCGCAGCGGTACATCTAGGTCGTGCATGGCCAACGCCCGCTGCAGCTCGGCCGCGTCTTCAATGGCCATGCCAGCCCCCTGCGCCAGGTACGGCCGCATGGGGTGCGCGGCATCGCCCAGCAGGGCCACCAGGCCTTGTGCCATCTCGTCGGCGCTGCGCACCGGCGGGCGGTCGCACAAGGGCCACAGGCGCCAGCCAGCCCCACCCACGGCAGTCACGCTGCGCACCACGTCCTGCAGCGCAGTGCAGGTGCCTTGCAGCGCATGCTCCAGGCCAGCGGCGTTGGCGGCGTGGTCCCAGTTCTCCAGGTCTTGCGGCGCAGGCCCTTGCACGATGACCACCAGGTTCTGCAGCTCGCCCCGGCGCACGGGGTATTGCACCGCATGCAGGCGCGGGCCCAGCCACGCGGTGACCTGCGCCGTGCGCAAGGCGTCGGGCAGCGCATGCTGCGGCACCAGCGCGCGGTAGGCCAGATGCCCCGTCACGCGCGGCGGCACAGCGCCCAGAAGCTGGGTTCGCGTGCGGCTCCAGAGGCCATCGGCACCGATCAGGGCATCGCCCTCGACCTCCTTGCCCCGGCTGGTGCGCACGGTCACCACGCCGTCGGCATCTGCAAAGCTGTCGATGGCATGCTCTAGATGCAGTTGCGCGTCGGTGTATTGGGTCACTGCAGACAGCAGCAGGCCATGCAGGTCCGCACGGTGGATGGTGGCGTAGGCCGCGCCGTAGCGCTCCACCGCTGTGGGCCCCAGGGGCAACACGGCCAGTTCCTTGCCGCTGACGGCGTTGCGCACCTGCAAGCGGCTGGGGAAGGCCGCTACCGCTTGCAGTGGCTGCTGCAGGCCCCAGGCCTGCAGCCGGCGCACCACGTTGGGCCCAATCTGGACGCCCGCACCCACTTCGCTGAAGGCAGCAGCACGCTCGTAGAGCCGCACCTCCCATCCCGCCCGCGATGCGCCCAACGCAGCGGCCAAGCCGCCAATGCCGCCACCGGCGACCAACACCTGTTTTTTCATGGCGCGATTGTGAACTGCGCGCGCTGGCGGGCCTTTGTCTTAACGCAGGTCATAGCGCAGGCCGCAGCGCACGCTCCAGCACCTCGGCGGGCATGGGCCGACCAAACAGATAGCCCTGGAAAGCCTTGCAGCCGTAGCGCTGCAAAAATTCGAGCTGGCCTGTGGTCTCTACGCCCTCGGCCACCACCGCCAGGTCCAGGCTGTCGGCCAAGGCCAGGATGGTGCGCACGATGGCGGCGTCGTTGGGGTCGGTCTGCAGGTCGCGCACAAAGCCCTGGTCGATCTTGAGCTGGTCAAGCGGCAGCCGCTTGAGGTAACTCAGGCTGGAATAGCCCGTACCAAAGTCATCCAACGAGAAGCCCACGCCATAGCGGCGCAGGTGCTCCATGCGAGCAATCACGTCCTCGACATCGGCCATCAACAGGCTCTCGGTGAGTTCGAGCTTCAGGCGTTCCGGGTTGGCGCCCGTGGCGTCCAGCACGCCCAGCACCTGCTCCACAAAGTCGGGCTGGCGGAACTGCCGCACGCTGACGTTCACCGACAGGAAGAACTGCCGGGTGAGTGAGCTGCGCGACCAGGCCACCAGCTGTGCGCACGCCGCTTCCAGCACCCATTGGCCCAAGGGCAGGATGAGCCCGGTCTGCTCGGCCAGCGGAATGAATTCGGCGGGGGACACCATGCCCCGGCGCGGGTGGCGCCAGCGCACCAGGGCCTCGGCACCCTGCAAGCGGCCTTTGCCGTCTACCACTGGCTGGTAGTACAGCACCAGCTCCTTTTCTTGCAGGCCCCGGCGCAGGTCGGCCTCCAGGGCCGAGCGGTTGCTCACGGCCGCTTGCATGTCGGGGTCGAAAAAGCGCTGGGTGTTGCGCCCCGCCGCCTTGGCCTGGTACATGGCCAGGTCAGCGTGTTTGAGCAGCTCGTCCACGCTCACGGTCTGCTGGCCGAACAGCGCAATGCCGATGCTGGGTGTGCTGTGGTGACTGGCATCGCCCAGCGCGTAGGGCTTGCCCAGCGTGGTGGTGATGTGGCTGGCCACCAGGGCGGCCTCGGCGCTGGCGTGGGCGGGGTCGGCGCTGAGGCCTTCCACCAGCACCACGAACTCGTCGCCCCCAAAGCGGGCTACGGTGTCGGACTCCCGCACGCACCCCTTGAGCCGCTGCGCCACCTGCAGCAGCAGCTGGTCGCCGGTGTCGTGGCCCAGGGTGTCGTTGAGGTCCTTGAAATTGTCGAGGTCGATGAACAGCAGTGCGCCCTGGGTGCCAGAGCGTGCCACCGCAGCCGTGGCATGTTGCAGCCGGTCCACCAGCAGACGGCGGTTGGGCAGGCCCGTCAGCGAGTCATAAAACGCCAGACGTTCGATCTGGCTTTCGACCTGCTTGCGCTCCGTGATGTCGCGGCCTACACCCCGGTAGCCACGCAGGGCGCCATTGGCATCGAACACCGGGACGCCGCTGACCGAGATCCAGTGCATGCTGCCATCCGCACGCCGGCGTTGCAGCTCCAGGTCGCGGAACGGCTGGTGTGCCGCCAGCACCGCACGGTGCGCAGCCCAGTCGGCATCGGTCATGTTCAGGGCACCGATCTCCCAGCGCGTGCGCCCCATCACGTCCGACAACGGGATGCCGTTCACGCTCAGGTCCCCGGCCAGCTGCACAAAGCGCCCCTCGGCGTCGTGCTCCCAATACCAGTCGGACGACAGATCGCTCAGGGACCGGAAGCGCGCCTCGCTCTCGCGCAGCTCGTTTTCCACACGCACGTAGTCGCTCACGTCGGCAAAGGTGCGCACCAGGCTGCCATCGGCCAGCGAGGTGGTGCGCACCTCGAACGTGCGGCCATCGCGCGTGGTGCGCCAGTACAAGGCCGGGGCCGGGGCCACTGCGCCCTGGGCCACGTAGTCGTGCCCGCGCCGGTCCACCAAGCTATAGCCATCGCCGAAGTCGCCGCGCTCGGCCTGCACACGCGTGAGGTCGGCCAGCGTAGGGCGAGTGGCCATCAGCGACTCGGGCAAATTCAGCAGCTCCAGCACGCGCTCGTTGTAGACGGTGATACGGCCATCGGGCCCGGTCTTGAAGATGCCCTGGCTCATGCTGGCCAGCGTGGCCTGCAGGGCCGAGCGCTGCTCCTGCAGCATGGTCAACGCCTCTTGCCAGATGCGGGCGTCCACCATGCGCACGGGCTGGCCCCGCCCCTGCGCTCCCTGCACCAGCGCCACCAGGCGGTTGAGCAGCTCGCTCAGGTGTGCAGCGCCGTCGGCCTCGCGCAGCACATAGTCGCCCAGCCCGCAGCGGAACGCGCGTGCGGCCAGGGCCTCTTGCGCTGCATCAATGCACATCAGCACCGGGCGGCCTGCGCACAACTCCAGCAAGCCTGGCAGTTCCTGGTCACTGGGTTTGAGGCACAACACCACGGCGTCCCAGGCCTGGCTGGCGAGGGGGGCCTTGGCGGTTTCGGGCGTAGGGCTGTTGACCACCCGCCAGTCCGGGTAACGCGCCGCGATCAACCGCCGCGCGGCCGCTGCGTGCTGGGTATCGATGTCCACCCACAGGATGCCCACGCCGTTCATGGCCGTTGCTCCTGCTGTGCGGGCTGCGAGGTAGCGAGCGAGGGCGCCGAATGGCCCGGCAAGTGCTCACGCTCGAACAACTCGACGGGCCCGGGCCTCCCAAACAAATACCCCTGGAACCCCTCGCACCCGTGCAGCCTCAGGAACGACAGCTGCCCCGTC
>NZ_JBMDJH010000022.1:0-79642 GCF_057809085.1 Acidovorax sp. FG48
TAGCTGCCGTCAGCGTCGTCTTGCCATGGTCCACGTGACCGATCGTGCCCACGTTGACGTGGGGCTTGGTGCGTTCAAACTTACCTTTTGCCATTTCAATTCTCCAAAGAGCAATCCCTGTGTAGTGGTTTTACGTCTGCATCTGGTTGCTGATTCACTCCGCACAGGGAACAGAGTGGCACCGGATCGCAGACAAAACAAAGCCCGGACCAAAACGGCCCGGGCGAAATGCTTACTTACTTGGCGCGTGCTGCCATGATTGCTTCCGACACGTTGCGAGGTGCTTCGCTGTAGTGCTTGAATTCCATCGTGTAGGTGGCGCGGCCTTGCGACATGGAGCGCAGGGTCGTGGAGTAGCCGAACATTTCGGACAGGGGCACTTCAGCTTTGATGGCCTTGCCGCCACCGACCATGTCGTCCATGCCTTGCACCATGCCGCGACGGCTGGACAGATCGCCCATCACGTTGCCGGCGTAGTCTTCAGGCGTTTCCACTTCCACGGCCATCATGGGTTCCAGAATGACCGGACCGGCCTTCTTGCAACCTTCCTTGAAGCCGAAGATGGCAGCCATCTTGAACGCCAGTTCGTTCGAGTCAACATCGTGGTACGAACCGAAGTGCAGCGTGACCTTGACGTCCACCACGGGGTAGCCAGCCAGCACGCCTTGCGTCACGGCTTCGTTGATACCCTTTTCCACCGCTGGGATGAATTCGCGAGGCACCACACCGCCCTTGATCGCGTCCACAAACTCGATGCCCTTGCCGGCTTCGTTGGGTTCGATCTTGAGCACAACGTGACCGTACTGGCCCTTACCACCGGACTGGCGCACGAACTTGCCTTCGGCCTCTTCCACCGTCTTGCGGATGGTTTCGCGGTATGCCACCTGGGGCTTGCCCACGTTGGCTTCCACGCCGAATTCACGCTTCATGCGGTCCACGATGATTTCGAGGTGCAGTTCGCCCATACCACCGATGATGGTCTGGCCGGATTCTTCGTCGGTCTGCACGCGGAACGATGGATCTTCTGCAGCCAGGCGCGACAGGGCGATGCCCATCTTTTCCTGGTCGGCCTTGGACTTGGGTTCCACAGCCTGACGGATCACAGGCTCGGGGAACACCATGCGCTCCAGCGTCACCACGGCGGCGGGATCACACAGGGTTTCACCCGTGGTCACGTCCTTCAGGCCCACGCAAGCAGCGATGTCACCGGCACGGATTTCGTCCACTTCCTGGCGCTCGTTGGCGTGCATCTGCACGATACGGCCGATACGTTCCTTCTTGCCACGCACGGGGTTGTACACGGTGTCGCCCTTGGAGAGAACGCCGGAGTACACACGCACGAACGTCAGCTGACCCACGAACGGGTCGGTCATCAGCTTGAACGCCAGGGCCGAGAACTTCTCGTTGTCGTCCGCCTTGCGGGTGACTTCCTTGTCGTCTTCGTCGAAGCCGGGCACGGGAGGCACGTCCAGGGGCGAAGGCATGAGTTCGATCACGGCGTCCAGCATGCGCTGCACACCCTTGTTCTTGAACGCCGTGCCGCACAGCATGGGCTGGATTTCGCCGTTGATGGTGCGCATACGCAGGCCTTGGGTGATCTCTTCTTCCGACAGATCGCCCTCTTCCAGGTACTTGTTCATCAGGTCTTCGGAGGCTTCAGCAGCCGCTTCGACCATCTTCTCGCGCCATTCCTTGGCCACTTCGACCAGGTCAGCCGGGATGTCTTCGAAGGTGAACTTCATGCCCTGGGAGGCTTCGTCCCAGATGATGGCCTTCATCTTGCGCAGGTCGACCACGCCCTTGAAGTTGTCTTCGGCACCGATCGGGATCACGATGGGCACAGGGTTGGCCTTCAGGCGCAGCTTCATCTGGTCCACGACCTTGAAGAAGTTGGCACCGGTACGGTCCATCTTGTTCACAAAGGCCAGACGAGGCACCTTGTACTTGTTGGCCTGGCGCCAGACGGTTTCCGACTGGGGCTGCACGCCGCCCACGGCGCAGTACACCATGCAGGCGCCGTCCAGCACGCGCATGGAACGCTCCACTTCAATCGTGAAGTCCACGTGGCCGGGGGTGTCGATGATGTTGATGCGGTGCTCGGGGAAGGACATGTCCATGCCCTTCCAGAAGCAGGTGGTGGCCGCCGAGGTGATCGTGATGCCACGCTCTTGCTCTTGCTCCATCCAGTCCATGGTGGCCGCGCCGTCGTGCACTTCACCAATCTTGTGGTTCACGCCGGTGTAGAAAAGAATACGCTCGGTTGTGGTGGTCTTGCCAGCGTCAATGTGGGCCGAGATACCGATATTGCGGTAACGCTCGAGGGGGGTCTTGCGAGCCATGGTGGATCCTTGGATGGTTCGTGTTTTCGGGGGCGGGCCCAGCATTCTGGCGCTGCAACCCGTCAATTTTGTGACTGCCTGAAATCGACACAAGGCTGCAGGCAAAACGCCAGCAGCCTTGGGCCTATATCAGGGCAAATCCGCGTTTTAGAAGCGGAAGTGGCTGAATGCCTTGTTGGCTTCGGCCATGCGGTGCACTTCGTCACGCTTCTTCATGGCGCCGCCACGGCCTTCGGTGGCTTCCAGCAGTTCGTTGGCCAGGCGTTGGGCCATCGACTTTTCACCGCGCTTGCGGGCGGCTTCCTTGATCCAGCGCATGGACAGGGCCAGACGACGGACGGGACGCACTTCCACAGGCACCTGGTAGTTGGCACCGCCGACGCGACGGGACTTCACTTCCACCATGGGCTTCACGTTGTTGATGGCAACGGTGAAGGCTTCCAGAGGGTCCTTATCGGGGTGCTTCTTCTCGATCAGTTCCAGGGCGCCGTAAATGATGCGCTCTGCAACTGCCTTCTTGCCGCCTTCCATGATCACGTTCATGAATTTGGACAGCTCTACATTGCCGAACTTGGGATCCGGCAGGATTTCACGTTTGGGGACTTCGCGACGACGTGGCATTTTTTACCTCTATCTTTGCTTCAGTTGGCATCTTTTCAGACACCGCGAGAGCCAATCTCTGGACTCCCACTTACTCGACCCGCGCAGAACACCTGCGTTTGGGGTCACTACGCTGCAACTCCGCGCCACGCGGAAAAACAGCACCGAAAATTCTTCAGACCGGAAAAACCAGGGCTTACTTGGCCTTTGGCTTCTTCGCGCCGTACTTGGAGCGGGCTTGCTTGCGGTCTTTCACGCCTTGCAAGTCCAGCGAACCACGCACGATGTGGTAACGCACACCGGGCAAGTCCTTGACACGACCGCCGCGAACCAGCACCACGCTGTGTTCTTGCAGGTTGTGGCCTTCACCGCCGATGTAGGAGATCACCTCAAAACCGTTGGTCAGGCGCACCTTGGCGACCTTACGCAGAGCGGAGTTAGGCTTCTTAGGCGTCGTGGTGTACACACGGGTGCACACGCCACGGCGCTGTGGAGAGTTTTCCATCGCAGGGCTCTTGGACTTGGTCTTTTCGACCTCGCGCCCCTGACGGACCAGTTGATTAATGGTTGGCATGAAATACGTCCCTAAACGTGAATTTGCTTCGTGAAAGCGAAAACGTGAATCCCTTCGGAAATTCCGAAAAGCCTTCTAATGTAGCAGGACGCCCCCTGGAAGGCAAGCCTGCTGCGGCTTGCGGCGATCCAGGGCACCTGCTGCGATTCCGGTAACTGGCAGGTATTGGCTGCAAAAACAGAGGCCAAAACCAGGCCCGGCGCTTGCCGGACCTGCGCAGCCAGCTATGGTTTCAGAAGTGCCCTCTTAATTTCGGCAATCCAGCCTCACTTGATCCAGAGGCGGATGGCGTCCCAGGCGCGGCCCAGAATGCCGGCCTGCTCCACCGCCTCCAGCGCCACCAGGGGCACTTCGCCGATGGACTGGTCGCCCAGCATGACCTTGAGGGTGCCGATGGCCTGGCCCTTGGTGTAGGGCGCCACGAGCGGATCGGGGCGGGCGATCTGGGTGGTGATCTTGCCGGCGCTGCCTGCGGGCACGGCGACCACGATGGCTTCTTCGCGGCCGATCTTCAGCACACTGTCCTTGCCCTTCCAGACGGCAGGCGTCGCCACGGGCTTGCCCGCGTCAAACAGCTTGACCGCCTCGAACGCGGTGTAGCCCCAGTTCAGCAGCTTCTGGCTTTCGTTCGCGCGCGCGTTTTCGCTTGCGGCACCCAGCACGATGGACAGCAGGCGGCGCTGACCCACACCGGGGAATTCACGCTTGGACGTGGCCACCAGGCAGTAGCCCGCAGCGGCGGTGTGGCCGGTCTTGAGGCCGTCCACCGTGGGGTCGCGGAACAGCAGCGAATTGCGGTTGCTGCCATTCGATGCCGGGGTGCCCGGATAGCTGTACTGCTTGGTGGAGTAGTAATGCATGTACTCCGGGAAGTCTTTCATCAGCCGCATGGCCAGCACGGAGAGGTCGCGCGCCGTGGTGGTGTGGCCCGGTTCGGTCAGGCCTTCGGGGTTCTTGTAGCTCGTGCCCTTCATGCCCAGCGCCTGCGCCTGGTCGTTCATGAGCTTGACGAAGTTCTCGGCCGTGCCGCCCACACCTTCGGCCAGGGCCATGGTGGCGTCGTTGCCGGACTGCACGATCATGCCCTTGATGAGGTCTTCGACCGGCACCTGCATCTTGGGGTCGATGAACATGCGCGAACCGGGCATCTTCCAGGCGCGCACGCTCACGGGCAGCTTCTGGTCCAGCGAGATCTTCTTGGAGCGCAGCGCGTCAAACACCAGGTAGCCCGTCATGAGCTTGGTGAGCGAGGCCTGCTCCACCGGCGCGTCGATGTCCTTGGCGGCCAGCACCTGGTTGGCGGTGACATCCACCAGCATGTAGGTGCGCGCGGCGATTTCAGGCGGCTGGGGCGCCTGGGCAAAAGCGCCAAAGGCAGCCGGGGCCACCGCAGCAAAGACGGCCAGGGATCGCAACGCAGACAGGATTCGTTTCATGGGTCAGGAGGGGGCTGGAGAGGCTCGAAAAAAGGATGGGAGAAAAGGCGGGAGAGGGAGAACGGCAGACGGCCGGAGCCGGTCCGGGCGGCGCCCCTCAGGCGCCCGATTGCAGGTGGCGGACCACCAGGTTCTTCAGAAGCGGCAATTGTCCGTGAAAGAAATGACCGCCCGCGGGGACGACTGTGACAGGCAGTATCTGGGGCCGGGCCCAGTCCATCACGGCCGACAGAGGCACGGTGTCGTCCTGCTCGCCGTGCACGACCAGCGTGCGCAGGTGGGCGTCGGGCGGCACCGGGGCCACCGTGAAGCGGCTGGCAGCCGTGCCGACCAGCACGGCCTTCTCCACGCGCTGCGTGGGCCAGAGGGCCTCCAGGGCGTGGCTGGTGACAAACGCCCCGAAAGAAAACCCCGCCAGCGCCAGGGGTTGACCCACAGCGGCGGGAGCCACCTGCTCCACCACGGCCAGCAGGTCTTGCAACTCGCCCCGGCCTTCGTCATACACGCCAGCCGTGGCGCCCACGCCGCGGAAGTTGAAGCGCACCGCCGTCCAGCCACACTGCACAAACGCACGCGCCAGGGTCTGCACCACCTTGTTGTCCATGGTGCCGCCAAACAGCGGATGGGGGTGGGCAATGATGGCGATGCCACGGGGCGCCGCGCCATCGGCCAGGGTGGCGCTGTCGCGCACGGCCTCAATGGCGCCTGCGGGGCCGGACAGGGTCAGGCGTTCGGTCTGGGCATTCACGGATTTGCTACTCAATCAATAGCGGCAGGGGCATGATCCACTGGCGCCTGCTGCCAAAATCGTTCCAAGACAGGGATGGAGCCGCGCTCAGCGGCCAAGTTCCGCGGGCGTGACCAGGCGTTCCACCACCTGGCCGTTCTTGAGGTGCGATTCGACGATTTCGTCGATGTCCGCCGCGTCCACATAGGTGTACCAGGTGCCCTCGGGGTAGACCACAGCCACAGGGCCGCCCGCGCAGCGGTCCAGGCAACCGGCCTTGTTCACACGCACCTTGCCGGCACCCGCCAGCCCGGCGGCCTTGACCTGGGCCTTGCAGCGGTCAAAACCCGCCTGCGCGTTGTGGTGGGCGCAGCTGTCTTCACCGTTGGTGCGCTCGTTGAGGCAGAAGAAGATGTGGCGCTGGTAGTAACCGGGCGCTGCGGCCGGTGCGGTAGGGGTGTCGCTCATCCCCGCATTTTAAGGACACCCACCTTCCAGACCGGGCGGAGCGCAGCCCCAAACCCCTGGGCGGCCATACAGAACGCCAGAGGCCGTCGCCCGGTGAATCAGACTCCAGCGTCTCGCCGCGACACCCGAAACACCACGTACAGCAGCGTCACATAGGGCCACAGCCAGCCCAGCCACTGGCCCAGGCCATAAAAGCGGATGAACCGGCCCTGCTCCCAGATCTGCAGGGTCTGGGCAAAGTAGGCGCTGGTGGGCGCCTGGTTCAGCAGCGCCAGGTGCCAGGTCAACGCCAGCAGCAGCACGGCAGCGCAGGCCCGGCGCGGCAGGGCCATCATCAGCAGGGCCAGCCCCAGCGCCGCCCACACGCCCACGCGCACGGGCAGGTCCATCCACTCCCAGGCGTGCACGGGGCCCCAGCTGAGTGCGGCCGACAGTGCGGTCAGCACGATGCCCACCCCCACCACCGCCAGCGCAAACAGGGCGCGCCGCCCCATCTGGCGGATCACGCAATACCCCAGCAGGCAGGGAATCAGCAGCCCCAGGGTGACGCAGAGCAGCTCGCCGCTGGGCGACAGCGGGTCCAGCTCGGTCTCGCGCAGGGGCAGCCATTCCAGGAACGGCGTATCGGCCAGCAGGTCGATGAGTGCGGCCTCCAGCCGCTCCAGCACCTGGCCCAGGCCAAACGGCACGGCGGCCGGAAACAGCAGCGCCAGCGGCCACAGCGCCAGCAGCACCATGCCGCCCGACGCGTCGGACACAAACCAGCGCGCCCTGAAGTTGCTCCAGCGGTCCAGCGCGCCCAGTCGCTCCAGCAGTGCGGCGCTGAGCGCACCGGCCAGCGTGCCCAGCGCATTGAGCGCCAGGTCCAGGTTGGAAGGCACGCGCCGGGGCAGGTAGATCTGCAGAAACTCCATGCACAGCGACAGCAGCGTGCCCGCCAGCGTGGCCAGCGCCACCGCCCACAGCACATGCCGCCAGCCCGAGCGCAACAGGCCCAGCACCAGCAGGAAGCCCAGGGGCGCGTAGCCCACGAGGTTGGTCACCACGTCAAACCCCGTCCAGTACGGCGGGGGGATCCGCGCAAACAAAAAGACCAGGGGGTCAATGCCCTGTTCGCGCCACCCGTCAAACGGGAACAGGCTGGCAAAGACGATCAGCGCCGTGTACGTCAGCGCGAGCGGCCAGGCAGAGGTTTTGTGCATGCGCCCTCTGCGTCTCCGTCAGAAGGGCTTGACCACCACCAGCACCACGGCCACCAGCAGCAGCAGCACGGGTGCTTCGTTGAACCAGCGGAACCACACATGGCTGCGGCGGCTGGTGCCGTCGGCCAGCTTGCGCAGCAGCACGCTGCACGCGTGGTGGTAGCCGATGACCAGCACCACCACGGCCAGCTTGGCGTGCATCCAGCCATTGCCCGGGCCCCGGCCAATACCGTAGCCCAGCCACAGCCACAGCCCCAGTGCAATGGCGGGCACGGCCAGCAAGGTGGTAAAGCGCATCAGCTTGCGCGCCATGAGCAGCAGGCGGTCGCGCTCGGCGGCCGAGCCGGGCGCCACCATCGCCAGATTGACGAAGATGCGCGGCAAATAGAACAGGCCCGCAAACCAGCTGGCCACGAAAACGATGTGAAAGGCTTTGACCCAGAGCATGGGGGCAGTTTACGGGCCTACGCCACTCTGACGGGACAACCCCAAAAAAAAGCCCGGCAGATCCGCCGGGCCGGGAAAGCCTGTGCCGCATCGCTGCAGCCCAGGTCCCGCTCAGGGAGGAAAAGCGGGGGGCGGCAAGCCGCCCGGCCCCAATCTAGCACTGGGCCTGGGCGGTTACAAGCGGCTTTTCCACAGCGCGCCCGAAGCGCCAACCACCGCCGCCCGTCCTCCTGCCACCGGGGCGCGAGCCGGTGCACAGCGCCACAGGGAGGGATTCATAATCCGATGATGCACCTCCAAAGCCCTGCCCCCTTCCCCCAGAACCGCCCCCGCCGCCTGCGCCGCGATGCCTTCACCCGCCGCCTGGTGCGCGAGAACGTGGTCACCGCCGACGACCTGATCTACCCCGTGTTTGTGCACGAGGGCACCAACCGCAGCGAGGCCGTGACCTCCATGCCCGGCGTGGACCGCCTGAGCCTGGACCTGCTGCTGCCCGTGGCCGAGGACTGCGTGAAGCTGGGCATCCCGGTGCTGGCGCTGTTCCCGGCGATTGACCCGTCGCTCAAGACACCGGACGGCAAGGAAGCCCTGAACCCCAACGGCCTGATCCCCCGCGTGGTGCGGGCGCTAAAGAAAGAATTCCCCGACCTGGGCGTGATGACCGACGTGGCGCTGGACCCCTACACCAGCCACGGCCAGGACGGCGTACTGGACGAAACCGGCTACATCATCAACGACGAGACGGTGGAGATCCTCACCGGCCAGGCGCTCACGCATGCCGAGGCGGGCGTGGACATCGTCGCGCCCAGCGACATGATGGACGGCCGCATTGGCGCCATCCGCGAGGCGCTGGAGGTGCAGGGCCACATCCACACCCGCATCATGGCCTACAGCGCCAAGTACGCCAGCGCCTTCTACGGCCCGTTCCGCGACGCTGTGGGCACGCGCGGCGCTTTAGGCAAGGCCGACAAGAACGTCTACCAGATGGACCCGGGCAACAGCGACGAAGCACTGCGCGAAGTGGCCATCGACATCGCCGAAGGCGCCGACATGGTGATGGTGAAACCCGGCATGCCCTACCTCGATATCGTGCGCCGCGTGAAGGACGAGTTCAAGGTGCCCACCTTCGCCTACCAGGTGAGCGGCGAGTACGCCATGATCAAGGCTGCCGCCGCCAACGGCTGGCTGGACCACGATGCCGTGATGATGGAAAGCCTGCTGGCCTTCAAGCGCGCCGGCGCCGACGGCGTGCTGACCTACTTTGCGCGCGACGTGGCCCGCAAGCTGCAAAAATAATAGCTGTCAGCGCATATTCCACTAGCGCTACGGGCGCTTTTGACTGAAAACGGTGTCCATGCGCATCTTTCACATCCACAGCAGCGGCGTGCAGGAGCTCACCGCCCTGCCCGCCCAGATGCCAGCGCAGGGCTTTCTCTGGGTGGCCTGCGCCCGCCCGGCCTTCCAGGCGCGGCTGGCCGAGATACAGGGCCGCCTGCAGGCGCTGATCGGGCTGCAGCTGGTGGACCTGCATGTGTCCGACCTGCTCAATGCGCAGCTGCCCTCGCACTACGACTACACCTCGCAGTACGACCTGCTGGTGTTCCGCCGCCTGGCCACGGTGCAGGGCGATGCTGCGCCGCCCGAGCAGCTGGTGAGGACCGCACCCGCCGCACCAACCGTGGCTATCGAGACCGACAACCCCAACGCCGCCCCCGCCAAGCGCAGCGGCCCGCCCGTGCTGCGGCGCATCGACACCAGCCCCGTGGGGTTTGCGGTGTTTGACCAGCTGCTGCTGACCGTGCACCCCACCGACTGCGCGGTGCGCGATGCCTACGCGACGCGGCTGCTGGCAGCCACCCCGGCCAACGGCAACGGCAACGGCAATAGCAATGGCACCAACGCAACCGCCAGCCATGCTGCCGCCCACGGCAATGCCCACGCGGGCCCCGGCATGGGCGAAGGCCGCAGCAGCCCCATCTCGGGCTCGCGCCTGCCCACCAGCCCCGCCGACCTGATGCTGCGCGTGGTCAACCAGATGGTGGACGGCTACCTGGACCTGCGCCGCGAGCTCACCCGCCAGCTGGACCACTGGCAGACCGAGCTGCTCAAGCCCCGCGCCAGGTATGTGAACTGGACCTCGCTGCTTGAAGCGCGCCTGTCGCTGCACATGCTGGACGAGATCTGCGAAGACCAGCGCACCGCCGTGCAGGACTGGATCGACGCGCTGGAAACCTGGGCCCTGCCCGACACCCCCACGGGCCTGCGGGAGCTGGACCTGCTCAAGGTGCGCAGCCGCGACGTGCTGGAGCACATTGAGCGCGTGGTGCACCACGTGCGGCGCCTGGAGCAGAGCACCGAAACCGCCGTGCAGATGCACTTTTCGGTGCAGAGCAACCGCACCAACGACATCATGCGCACCCTCACGGCGCTCACGGCCGTGTTTTTGCCGCTGAACCTGATCGCGGGCATTTTCGGGATGAACTTCGAGTTCATCCCGCTGGTGCACAAGGCCGATGGCTTCTGGTGGGCCATGGGGTCGATGGTGTTCATCGCGGTGGCCCTGGTGCTGCTGTTCTGGCGCAAGCGGTATCTGGCGAGGACGCGGTGACATCCCCCTGAGGCGCTACGCGCCTTCCCCCTTCTCTCGACTCGCTGGCGCGATTCGGGAAGAGGGACACCGCCAGTGCGGCGGGGCGGCCCTTGCACGGCGGTCGCTGGTAGGGGCAGCGCCAGTTTCAATGGCTGCCAGCTAGAAGGCTGCCAGGGCACAAGCCTCAATGCACCGGCGATGGCCCACTCACGGCCTGGCCACCCCAAACAGCCCCGCCGCGTTGTCCCACGCCACCTTGCGGGCCACATCGGCGGGCAGGCCGCCCAGCCACTGGCGGTAGCCCTGCATCAGGCTTTCGTAGTGCTGCCACCGCTGGTTGACCCAGGTGTCCGAGCCGATCACAAAGCGTGTGGGGTACTTGAGCAGCAGCGCGCGCCAGGCGGGGCACAGCTGGTTGTCGTCGCACACCAGGCCGGGGCGGTACGAGAGTTCGCCCACCAGGCCGGGGTAGCGGGCCATCAGGGCGTCCACCCGCTCCACCGGCGCGCCGCCGATGCCGGTGTGGGCCCAGATCAGCCGGGCCTTCTGGCCTTGGGACGGGGTGTTGGCCATCAGCAGGTCGATGGCGGTGTCGTCCACATGGGCCAGCACCACCAGGTCCCGCTGCTCGGCCAGGGCCATGAGATTTTTGGCCACGGGGCCGTTGGCGTTGGCGCTGTCGTACAGGTGGAATTCGCCCAGGCCCCGGTAGGGGCCGGCGGGCGTGCCCCGGGCCAGTTCGGTCTGCACCATGTCGTAGATGGTGTCGTCGGCAAACCAGCCGGTGTAATCGGCGCGGTTGCGGTACAGCCGCACAAACGGCACCACCGTCACGCCGGCCTCACGGGTCTGCGGCAGGCCCGCCAGCGTGAGCGACCCGGCATTGGGCCGCGAGTTGGCCACGATGGCGCGCACGCCGCTGGCCTTCATGCGCGCCAGCACATCGGCGGGTGGGTGCGGGCCTGCTTTGCCGTCCCAGGCTTCCTCGTTGTAGTGCAGGTGGGCGTCGAACAGGGGGCCAGTGTAGTCGGCCGCGTGGGCGCTAGCGCACAGCGCTATCAAACCCATAGCTACCAGCGCATGACGGACTAGCGCTTGGGGCCAGAAACGCCTGAAATCCGCCATGGTCACCCCCGTTGGTCGTTCGCTATCGTGTCGCGGTCACCGGGGCGGTCTCAGCCCAGGTGCTTGGCAAAAAAGGCCAGGGTGCGCTCGCGGGCCGTGTTGGCGGCGGCCTCGTCATAGCTGCCGCGCTGGTCGCAGTTGAAGCCATGGTCGGCGGCGTACACGTGCACTTCGACCTCTGGGTGGGCCTTGCCGAAGGCCTGCACGCTGTCCAGTGGAATCCAGTGGTCGCGCTCGCCAAAGTGGGCCAGCACCGGCACCTTGGGGGTGCGGGCCACTTCTTCCGGCGTGGTCACGCCGCCGCCGTAGTACGGCACGGCGGCCGACAGGCCCTGCAGCTGGCAGGCCGAGCGCCAGGTCAGCAGGCCGCCCCAGCAGTAGCCCACGATGCCCACCTTGCCGCCGCTTTGCTGCGCGGCGTAGTCGATGGCGGCCTGGATGTCGGGCAACACGCCCGGAGCAGGCAGGGCCTCGACGGCGGCCTTCAGGCCCATGCCGGCCTGCATGTCGTCACCGGTGTAGCCCAGCTCCACCCCCTGCTGGACGCGGTGGAAGGTGGAGGGCGCCACGGCCAGGTAGCCGCTGGCGGCATAGCGGTCGGCCACTGAACGGATGTGCGAGTTCACGCCAAAAATCTCTTGCAGCACCACCACGGCGCCACGGGGGGTGCCTTCGGGCTTGGCGACCCAGGCGGGGGCCACAAAACCGTCACTCGATGTCAGATCAACAAACTGTCCCATGCTGAATGCTCCTTTGCTTTGGTAAATATGGCGCGTGAATGGGCCGCTAAAGGGCCGCAAAGTCGGCCAGGACCCTGCGCGGCGGGGCGCAGAACCTGTTCCAATGCGCCATTCTTGCAGGAGACCCCACCCCATGGAGAAGATCGCACTAATCACCGGCGCCAGCCGGGGCATTGGCGCCGCCACCGCACGGCTGGCCGCAAAACATGGCTGGGCCGTGGCCGTCAACTACCTCGCCAACGAGGCCGCCGCGCAGGCCGTGGTCGATGCCATCCGGGCAGACGGCGGCACCGCCATCGCGGTGCAGGGCGACGTGGCGAGCGAGGCCGACATCCTGGCCATGTTCCAGGCGGTGGACACCGAGCTGGGCCGCATCAGCGCCCTGGTCAACAACGCCGGGGTGGTGGACGTGACCGCCCGGGTGGACGCAATGAGCACCGAGCGCCTGCGCCGCATGTTCGATACCAACGTGATCGGCAGCATCGTCTGCGCCCGCGAAGCCGTGCGGCGCATGAGCACGCGCCATGGCGGCAGCGGTGGCGCCATCGTCAACGTGTCCAGCGCCGCCTCGCGCCTGGGCTCGGCACACCAGTATGTGGACTACGCGGCGGCCAAGGGCGCCATCGACACCTTCACCATCGGCCTGGCGCGCGAGGTGGCGGCCGAGGGCATCCGCGTGAACGCCGTGCGCCCGGGCCTGATCGAGACCGACATTCACGCCAGCGGCGGCCTGCCCGACCGCGTGCGCGACCTCTCGCACCAGGTGCCCATGTTGCGCGGCGGCACGGCCGACGAGGTGGCCGAGGCCATCGTCTGGCTGATGTCGCCCGCTGCGAGCTACACCACCGCCACCTTGATGGATGTGTCGGGCGGGCGCTAGGAGAGAAGGCCCGGAGCCACCCGTGGCAGGCACGCTGCAATGCAGCATGCTTGGCCGCCAAACGGCGCAGAAAACACCGCATACTCGCGCACAACCCGGGCTGCGCCACCCTCATCTGCCGTTGGCCTGAGCCCCCGAAGAACCACCCTGCCCACTTGCCCTTGGAAGCGCCCTCATGGACCTCAAACCCCTGATCACCCTGCTGGCCATCGTGAACCCGCTGGCCATCGTGCCGTTCTTCATCCACTACACGCAGGGCTTCTCGTACCCGCAGCGGCGCCGCACCATCCAGGTGGCCAGCTTCAGCGTGTTCTGCGTGATTGCCGCCTGTGCGCTGCTGGGCCTGCAGATCCTCGACTTCTTCAACATCTCGCTGCAGAGCTTTCAGGTGGGTGGCGGCATGCTGCTGCTCATCAGCGCGATGAACATGCTCAACGCCCAGCCCGCTGAGGCCAAGCCCAGCACCAACGAATACGAAGAAGGCGCCGAAAAAGCCGCCGCCGGCAGCAGCATTGCCGTGGTGCCGCTCACCATCCCGCTGCTCACCGGCCCGGCCAGCATGTCCACCGTGGTGATTTATGCCGACCGCGCCCAGACCTTCTGGCAGCACGCCGCGCTGGTGGGCTACGGCGTGGTCATCGCGCTGGCCACGGCCGTGTGCTTTGCGCTGGCCGACCCGATTGCGCGCGTGCTGGGCAAGACCGGCATCAATGTGATGACCCGACTCATGGGCCTGATCCTGGCTGCGCTGGCCGTGGAAGTGATGGCCGACGGGCTGGGCAAGCTGTTCCCCATCCTCGTCGCACGCTGACCCTCCATGTCCGCCCGCCTGCTGCTGCTCGAAGACGACCCCGCCATCGCCCGCACCGTGGCCTATGCGCTGGAGCGCGACGGCCTGACCGTCACGCACAGCCTGCTGGTGCACGACGCGCGCCAGCAGCTGCAGCGCGCACGGTTTGACCTGCTGGTGCTGGACGTGGGCCTGCCCGACGGCAGCGGCCTGGACCTGCTGCGCGATGTGCGCAATGCGCCGCCCACCGCCGTCCTGCCCGTGCTGATGCTCAGCGCCCACGGCGAAGAAATCGACCGCGTGCTGGGCCTGGAGCTGGGTGCCGACGACTACCTGACCAAACCCTTCAGCCCCCGCGAACTGGCCGCCCGCGTGAAGGCGCTGCTGCGCCGCGCGGGCCACGGAAACGGCAACGGCCACCCGGCAGCGCCCGCCGCCACGGCCGCCGCGCTGTTCCACGACGACGAGGCCGGCCAGCGCATCAGCCTGCGCGGCCAGGCCCTGCCGCTGACCCGGCGCGAGTACCGCCTGCTGTCCCACCTGCTGCGCGGCGCAGGACGCATCCATTCGCGCGACGCACTGCTGGCCGCCGCCTGGGGCGACGACAGCGAAAGCACCGACCGCACGGTGGACACCCACATCAAAACGCTGCGCGCCAAGCTGCGCGAGCTGGACCCGGCACGCGAATACATCAGCACGCACCGGGGCATGGGGTATTGCCTGGACATCTGAAGCCAAATTGGCTGCTAGCGCCCATCTAAAAAGCGCTGGCAGCTATTGTTTTTGAAGCAAAACACCATGCGCCTCGGCCTCCGCCTGCTGTTCGCCTTCTTCCTCATCAACGGCATCGCCGCGTTCTTTGTGCTGCGCGTGTTCATGGCCGAGATCAAGCCCAGCGTGCGCGAGGTGATGGAGGACATGATGGTGGACACGGCCAACATCCTGGCCGAGCTGGCCAGCGAGGACCTGACCGCCGGGCGGCTGGCGGCGGGGGCCGACAACAGCAGCACCAGCCCGTTTGCCCAGCATGTGCGGCGCTATGCCACGCGGCCCATTGATGCAGCGATCTGGGGCTTTTCCAAGCAGTCGCTGGACTACCGAATCTACGTGACCGACACCACGGGCCGCGTGCTGTTCGATTCGGAAAACCGCGCCGTGGGCGCCGACTATTCACGCTGGCGCGACGTGGCGCGCACGCTGCGCGGCGAGTACGGCGCGCGCTCCACCCGCGATGTGGAGGACGACGACACCAGCGGCGTGATGCATGTGGCCGCGCCCATCTACGTGAACAACCAGATCGCGGGTGTGCTCACCGTGGCCAAGCCCACGCGCACCGTGCAGCGCTTCATCGACCGGGCCGAGCGCAAGGTGTTCATGGGCGGGCTGCTGCTGCTGGCACTCTCCGCCGCCGTGGGCGTGGCCGTGACGCTGTGGATGGTGTGGAATGTGCGCCGCCTGCGCGACTACGCCCTGAGCGTGCAGGGCCCCGCCGATGGCGAGCACCACGACCCCGGCGCCCCGCCCCCCACAGCCCTGGCCGTGCCCGAGGTGCCCGGCGAGCTGGGCGACCTGGCCCGCGCCATGGACCGCATGCGCGCGCGGCTGGAGGGGCGCGACTACATCGAGGGTTATGTGCGCGCCCTCACGCACGAACTCAAAAGTCCCGTAGCCGCCATCCGGGGCGCCGGCGAGCTGCTGCAGGAAGAGCTGCCCGCCGCCGACCGCGCCGAGTTTGCGACCCAGGTGGTGCAGCAAAGCGAACGCCTGCAGCGCATCATCGACCGGCTGCTGGAACTGTCCAAGCTGGAGCAGCGCCAGCACGCCGAAGGCCGCGCGCCCGTGGCGCTGCAAGGCTGCGCCGAGGCCGCCATTGCCCAGACCCGCGCCCGCGCCGGGCAGCGCGGCATCACCCTGGCGCTCAGCGGCCACGGCACCAGCGGCCCGTGGGAGGCCGAGCTGGTGACGCTGGCGCTGACCAACCTGCTGGACAACGCGATCGACTTTGCGCCCGCAGGCAGCACGGTGCGGGTGGAACTGGACGGCGCCACGGTGGCCGTGCAAGACAGCGGCCCCGGCGTGCCCGACTACGCGCTGCCGCGCCTGGGCGAGCGCTTTTTCACCACCGCGCGGCCGGGCGGCGAGCGCAGCGGATCGGGCCTGGGGCTGGCGATTGTGCAGCGCGTGATGGCGCTGCATGGCGGGCAGATGGTAGCGCGCAATACGGCGCCGGGGCTGCGGGTGGCGCTGGAGTTCCGTAGAGCCTAGGAGCCTGTCGGGAGGCGGGGCTGGGCCTGGAGAAATTCGACCAGATCGCCCACCGTGGTCACTTTGCCGAACAGGGGGTTGGCCGATGTGTCGGCCAGGCTGCGGCGGGCCCGCTGTGCCATGTCTGCGACCAGGTCATCCAGGTCGTCAGCGTCCAGACGCAGGTCGCTCTGGAGGTTGTCGGTCAATCTCAAAGGCACGGCAACTGCGGCAGACAGGCTGCGCTGCAGTTCCTCGTACACCGCGCGCACCACCCAGGTGTCCACCCGGCGGCAGTCGATGGAGCGGGCAAACTGGCAAATCGACTCCCCCGCACGGCCTTGCGCCATACGGGCCAGGCGCAGGGCCTCGCGCCGGCTCAGGACGGCCACCAGGCTGCCGAGCGCCAGGAGCGAGCCGCCCACCGCCACGGGGTGCTTCCAGAACACGGCCATGAAGGCCACCGCCATCACGGCCAGAAAGCACCGCGCCGGCCAGCGCAAGGGCGGGCGGACAGCCACCGGGGGTATGAAGCGGGACGCTGTATTTCGCATGGCACTCCCCAGGTGGATGACACAGGCGGTCGATTCTGCCAGCGCCCCACTTCGCACTTCGCACGTCACCCCCGCCACTTCACACTGGCCTCACAAACTTCATAGCGCCCTCACAGCGCGCCACAACACTGCCCCCACAACAGTCACTTGTGGAGGATCTTTTGTTCAAACACCCCTTGTTCACCAAGCTGGCGGCGCTGACCGCCATCACCGTGTTGCTGCTCTTTGGCCTGGGCCTGATCGAAGACGTGGTGCGCGACCGGCTGCGCTACCGCAGCATCACCGCGCAAAGCGTGGCCGAGAGCCTGGCCGGGCCGCAGACGCTGATGGGCCCCATGATCCACAGCGCCTGCGTGGAAAGCTGGGATGAAGAAGTCGGCAAGGGCGACGAGCGCCGCATGGTCGAAAAGCGCCGCGAGTTCATCCTGACCGCCATGCCCGAGCAGCTCAAGCTCACCACCGGCGCCGCGATGGAAGAACGCGCACGCGGCCTGCACAAGGTGAACACCTACAACCTCAAGGCCAACGTGACGGCGCAATGGGGGTCGCTGGCCAGCCTGCTGCCGCAGAGCAGCATGAAGAATTCGCGCATGCACTGCGGCGCGCCCATCGTGATGATGGCCGTGGGCGATGCGCGCGGCATCCGTACCGCGCAGTTCACCATGGGCAGCCAGGCGCTGGCGCTCAAGCCCGGCACCTTCCACCCCACCTACAGCCGGGGCCTGCATGCGGTGCTGCCCGAATCCGTGCGCGGCAAGGCCGACGGCCTTACGGCCACCTTGGACCTGGAGCTGGTGGGCACCGAGCGCCTGGCCATCGTGCCGCTGGGCGGCAACACCGAAGTGCTGATGACCAGCAGCTGGCCCCACCCGTCGTTTGCCGGGCGCTTTCTGCCATCGGAACGCGAGGTCAAGAAGACCGGCTTTTCGGCCCAGTGGCGCCTGTCGTCGCTGGCCACCACGGCGCAGGCCGACATTGCGAATGGCAAGCGCATCTGCCTGGGCGCCGATGAGGGCAGCGACTATGCACACAGCGGGGCCACGCCGGGCGACTGCGCCGACAGCTTCAGCGTGGCCTTCATCGACCCGGTGAATCCCTATTCCCTCTCTGACCGCGCCACCAAATACGGCGTGCTGTTCATCGCTCTCACCTTCGTGGCCGTGGGCCTGTTTGAGCTGATGAAGAAGCTGCGCGTGCACCCAGTGCAGTACCTGCTGGTGGGCAGCGCGCTGTGCAGCTTCTTCTTGCTGCTGGTGAGCCTGTCGGAGCACCTGCCGTTTGGCATCTCGTACGCGGTGGCCGCCAGCGCGTGTGTGCTGCTGCTGGCCTACTACGCCAGCCACATGCTGGGCGGGCTGACGCGCGGCATTCCGCTGGGGGCGGGCATTGCGCTGCTGTATGGCCTGCTGTACGTGTTGCTGCAGCTGGAGCAGACGGCGCTGGTGGTGGGGGCGATTGCACTCTTCCTGGTGCTGGCGGCGGTGATGGTGCTGACGCGCAAGGTGAACTGGTACGGCCTGGCTTCTGGCGGCACGCCCCCGCGCCCCACCATGCCATCGGTGCAGCGCCCCGCAGCGCCCCGCACGGAGGCCGCATGAACCCCACCGCCACCCACACCACGCGCTGGGCCCAGTACCTGGCGCAGGCCCAGGCCCTGACGCCGCCCGCCAGCACCGGCCCCGCTAGGGGCACCGCGCTGACTGCTGCTGAGGCGGCCCGCGTGCAGCGCCACCGCGACCAGTTGATGGCGGCCCTGCGGTCGCAAGACCGGCTGGCCTTGCACTGTGCCAAGCAGCAGGTGCTGGACGCAGCCTTTTGCCCCCGCCGCCCCGAGGCGGACCTCGACCACGGAGCGGCGGGGGGCGGAGCTGCAGATTCGCCCGCCCTGCGCCGGGCGCTGCGCGACCTGGCGTGGCGCACAGCGGCCTTGCTGTTGCTGCGCCGCCCGGAGTGCTGAAGGTGTGCCAGGGGGCCTTCTTGCGCAGGTCCCTGGGCACAATTTTTAATAGAAATGGCCGGTAGCGCCAGTGCAATATGCGCCAGCAGCTATCAAAAACAGAGCACCTATACCACCACGGTGCGGCTGCGCCCCTCGCGTTTGGCGGTGTAGAGCGCAGAGTCGAGCAGGCGCAGGGTGATGTCCAGCGGCCGCAGCGGGTCGAACAGCGTGAGCCCCATACTGACCGACAGCACCAGCGCCGGCTCGATACCGGGCAGCGGGTGGGCGGCCAGCGCCGCATGCACACGCTCGGCCACCACCTGTGCCTGGTCGAGCCCGGTGGCGGGCAACAGGGCCAGAAACTCCTCGCCGCCCCAGCGCCCCAGCACGTCGGCCGCACGGAAGACATCGCGGCAGAGGGTGGCAAACAGCTGCAGGGCCTGATCGCCCACATGGTGGCCGTACACGTCGTTCACGCGCTTGAAGTGGTCCAGGTCCATCATCAGCAGGCAGGCCGGCTCATTGCCCCGCTGCAGCAGTGCCCATTCCTGGCGCAGGCGGTCGGTGAACGAGCGGCGGTTGGCCAGGCCAGTCAGCACATCGGTGTGTGCCAGCACGTCCATCTGGTGGCGGGCCGCCTCCAGCTCCACCAGCATCTGGCCCTGGCGGTCGTTGGCGCGCTTGAGCTCCAGCAGCCGGATCACCTGGCGCGCCAGGGCACTGAGCAGGTCCTGCACCTTGGCAGACAGCTCGCGCGGCCGGTGGTCCAGCACGCACAGCGTGCCCAGCACAAAACCGTCCGGCGTGACCAGCGGCGCCCCGGCGTAAAAGCGCAGCGGGTTCTTTTGCGTGACGATGGCGTAGTGCGCAAAACGCGGGTCTTGCGCCAGGTCAGGCACGATGAAGACGCCGGACTGCCGGATGGCGTAGCGGCACACGGACTCGTTCAGCGGGGTCTCGCGCAGTGCAAATCCGCGCGCGGCCTTGAACCACTGGCGCTGGTTGTCCAGCAGGCTGATCAGGGCCACGGGGGCTTCGCAGATGTAACCCGCCAGGTCGGCCAGCTCGTCGTAAGCGGGCTCCATGGGGGTGTCAAGAATGCCGTAGCGCTGCAGGGCTTGCAGGCGGTCGGTGTCGTCGCAGGGGTCGTCAGAAGGGGTGGTGTCGGCCATGACGCGAAGCGGCCGCGCCGCCCCCATTTGCCTTGAGATGGGGCAGCATGCCATACAAGCCACACGCTTGCATGGGTGTAAGCCCGATGGCCCGCATGGCTTCGTCCGGCGGAACGCTTACCCTGCTGCTCTGGTGCAGCGTTCGGTGTGCCCGCTGCAGCGGACAGTCGGTCAATCTATGGAGTCAGGCTGCCACGGCAGGCGCAGCATCACGCTGGGTAGCGGGCTCGTCGGACCCGGGCGCGCCGGAGTCTGAGCAGGTGGCGCCACCGCATCCGTGGATCAATGCCTCGGGCAGCGCTGTGGGAGCGTGCACCACGCCCGTGGCGGGGTCAAAGCCCACGCGGCGCAGGTGCAGGGCCAGCGAGGCATCCATGCTCTGCGCGTGCTGCGGAAACCACAGCGCCAGTTCGCTGGCCATCACGCGCAGCACCTTCAGGTCGCCCTGCTCGGCGCGGGCCGTGCCTTCCCGCATCACCTGCAGCACCACCTTGTGCTGCATGCTGTGGCAGTTGCCCGAGGCAAAGCGGGTGGAGGCCATCCAGTCGTCTTCCTGGCCGAAATGCTGCTCGGTGTGCTCCACCAGCGTACGCCAGCGGGGCAGCAGTTCCGCATCGCTGGCCTGGTCCACGGCGGCCAGCAGGTCGACAAACTCCCGGTGGGTGTCATCCATCAGGGGCAAGTCGAGGTTCAGTGCATCAGACCATTCGAGGTGGGCCATGGGACTCCTTGGGCAGGCGGCAGATCAAACGAAGCTGCGAGCTTAGGAGCCCCGGCCCGGCCGGGTGTTGATGCAGGTCATGGCATCCCCATACGCAGCCAGGCCCTGCGCCGCGCGCAGCGGGCAGGGCCTGGTACAGCCTGTTAGAGCAAGGGATCAGGTCAGGCGCTCAGCGCCCGGCCGATCAGCTCTGGCCGTACATGCGCTTGGCGTCGTCCACACACTTGGACTTGAGGTCGCCGCTCATGGCGTCGCAGCGCTCCTTGGCGGCCTTGTAGTTGGCTTCGTTCTTCTCGGCGGTGGCATCCTTGCGGGCCTCGGCCACGTTGGCAGCCTTCTCGGCGGCCGTGTCTGCAGGCTTGGCCTGGGCGGCGGCCACCTTGGCGTTTTCCTTGGCCTTCACGTGTTCGGCCTTGGCATCCTTCACGCACACGTCCTTGGCGTTGCCGGTCAGGTCGTCGCACTTTTCCTTGGCGACGGCGTAAGCGGCATCGGCGCGGGCTTCAGCCACCTTCTGGCTGGCCTTGGCGCTGGGCTTGTACTGGGCTTCAAGCTCCGCCTTGGCCACGTCTTCCGCGCCCTTGGCTTCCTTCACGCAGATGTCCTTGGCGTTGGCCTTGAGGGCATCGCACTTTTGCTTGTTCATCTTGTAGTCTGCCGAGATGCTTTCCTTGGCGGCCTTGTGTTCCGCAGGGGTCATGGCAAAAGCGGTGGTAGCCATCAGACCCGCTGCGCAGGCGGCGATCAGGGTGCGTTGGAATGTCATGGTTTTCTCCTCGATGAAATTGAATGCAATGGGTGTGAATTTTTGGGGGGCGGTGCGCCAGGAGTGGCCTGGCGGGGCGCGGGGCGAAGGCCCCGCAGCGCGGTCACGCTGTTTGCGCTATCAGTCGTTGAAGCGGAAGTCAGGGTGGCGGTCTTGCCATTCCTTGAGCTGCTTTTCAGCCGCATCGCGTGCGATGCCCTGGCGCTCTTGCAGCTTGCCCAGGAACTGTTCGCGCTTGCCGTCGATGACATCGAAGTCGTCGTTCGTGAGCTTGCCCCACTGCTCGATCATCTTGCCCTTGAACTGCTTCCAGTTGCCCTTGATGGTGTCTTCATTCATGGTGTGACTCCTTGTGCGAATTTCGCTTCAGCCATCCACTCGAAGTGCGTGGAACCTTTGCGTGATGCGATGGAGTTCACTGTAAAAATGATCTGGCGCCGACGCCGTAGTCCGCGCCACGCAGCACGCGTCAGCACAGGACTACGGGCGTGACGGACATCGCCGATGCAGTGGCTCTGGCCCTCTGGCGAAGGGCCAACACCGCCCCCGCAAGGTACAAAGTGTTGCAATGGCCCATCGTTCAGACCCTGGGCGCGGCAGGCATTGCAGAGGCGTGTTTCGCTTGGTAACACTTGTGTTTGCAAGTGATCGCGGCATGTGATTAAGTGATGCCCTGCGCACTCCACTTTGCGGGCATTTCCATCTCAATCACCATGACCAATTCATATGCGGCGACTCAGACGACTGGTGTCGCAGAGAAAGCAGAGGGCGCGGCCTTCACCCCCGATTCTTTATCGCCTGAAAAAGGCAATCGCATCGCTCCAGCAGTGGCCGCACTAACCACGGCCAGCGCCCTGAGTGCGTGCGGGGGCGGAGGCAACGAGCCTCTTCAAGCCGCCCAAGCCTCTGGCCCCGATGCTATGCCGAAGCCCGCTTTTGAAGGTTTTTCCTACCCGGCTCCCACATCAGACGCTGAGGCAGCGCGCTTCCTGCTACATGCGCAGTTCTCGGCCTCAACGGAAGAAATCGCATCGCTCCGATCGACGACATATGTCGATTGGCTAAACCGCCAGTTCGATGCGAGCCCAGGAGTCACTGGCTGGGACTGGCTGAACACACGGGGCTACGCCGCTATCAGCAATGACACGGCGTACTACGACAACTCATACCCTGCTGACTACATGATCTGGTACCAGCTCATGAAGTCGCCAGACGGACTGCGCAAACGTATCGCATTGGCATTGTCCGAAATTTGCGTGGTCTCTCTCAGCGGCGTAGACGTCAATTGGCGCTGCCATGCCATGGCTTGGTATTGGGACCAATTAGTGAACAACGCATTCGGCAACTACAGAAATGTGCTTCAGGACGTGACCCTCAACCCAGCCATGGGGTACTACCTGAACACACGAGGCAACCAAAAAGAAAATCCTGCGACGGGCAGACAGCCCGATGAAAACTATGCGCGGGAAGTTATGCAGCTCATGTCTATCGGCTTGGTTGAGCTGAATCTCGATGGTACGCCCAAGCTCGATAGCCATGGGAAGCCTATCGATAGCTACACCATGAACGACGTGACTAACCTTGCGCGGGTGTTCACTGGATACGACTTCGACCAATCTCAGAACGTACCGACCACCGTGCCAGGGACTACACGGGTGGTTCCTAACACCACATACACAAGGCTGCCGATGGCGCTTAACGCATCGCGCCACTCCACGCTTGCAGCAACCTTTCTGGGCACAACCATCCCCGCAAACACACCCGGGACGACAGCTCTCAATATGGCGCTGGATACACTTTTCAACCACCCCAATGTGGGGCCCTTCGTGTGCAAGCAACTCATCCAGCGCCTGGTAACAAGCAACCCCACCCCAGGCTATGTAGCGCGCGTCGCATCTGTATTCAACAATAACGGTACAGGTGTTCGAGGCGATATGCGCGCGGTGATCACCGCCATATTGTTGGATGATCAGGCCCGAGCGCCAACAGGCTTGACCCGTTTGACTTTTGGAAAATTGCGCGAGCCCATGCTGCGCTTTGTGCAGTGGGGCCGCACCTTCGGCATCAACTCGGCACAGGGCAGCTGGAAGATCGGCGACCTGAGCGACCCCGGCTCGCGCCTGGGTCAGAGCCCGCTGCGTTCACCCTCGGTGTTCAACTTCTTCCGCCCGGGCTACATCCCTCCGTCCACGGCGTTGGCGACATTAGGCGCCGTAGCTCCCGAATTCCAGCTGGTCAACGAAAGCAGCGTGGGGGGCTACCTCAACTACATGCAGGGCGTGATCCGCAACGGCATCTACGTGAACGCCCCCGAGCTGCCCAACAACGCCAGCACCTCCAACAACGGCTACGACATCAAGGCCAGCTACACCAACGAACTGGCCATCGTGACCGATGCCGACGCGCTGGTGGCCCGCATCAACCTGCTGATGTGTGCAGGCCAGCTGTCTGCCGCCACCGTCAAGCTCATTGCGGACGCACTCAAGGCGACGCCCGTCACCAACGCCAGCACCGACTCCGTCAAGCTCGACCGCGTGGCGGCCGCCGTCTTCCTGGTCATGGCTTCGGCCGAATACCTCGTTCAAAAGTAAGCCCTGCCATGCACCTGCTTCAACCCGAACTCCACACCCGCCGCGCGTTCCTGCGCCGCTCCACCCAGCTGGGCCTGGCGGGCACGGCCCTGCCCTTTGCCCTCAACCTGGCCGCCATGGGCGAGGCGGCGGCCTTCAATGCCACCGACTACAAGGCGCTGGTATGCGTGTTCCTGTACGGCGGCAACGACTACGCCAACACCGTGGTCACCTACGACGATGACAGCTACAACCGCTACAACACCATCCGGGGCGGTGGCGCAGGCCAGACGGCCGGCGGCATCGCGCTGGCCAAGGCAGCCCTCACCCCGACGCTGCTGACGCCCACCACGCCGCTGCCGGGTGGTCGCCAGTACGCGCTGCACCCGGCCATGACGGGGCTGGCTGGCCTGTTCAACAGCGGCAAGGCGGCCGTGCAGCTCAACGTGGGCCCGCTGGTGGTACCGCTGACGCGCGCCCAGTACAACAGTGCCGACCGCGCCACCTACCCCGTGCCGCCCAAGCTGTTCTCGCACAACGACCAGCAGTCGGTGTGGCAGTCATCCTCGCCCGAGGGCTCCACCGTGGGCTGGGGTGGCAACATCGGCGACCTGGCGTTGTCCTCCAACGGCAATTCGCTGTTCACCTGCATCTCGGTCACGGGCAATGCGGTGTTCCTGTCGGGCGACTCGGCGCTGCAGTACCAGGTCAGCACGAACGGGGCCGTGGCCATCAACGGTGTGAAGAACCGGGTGTACGGTTCTTCTGCGGTGCAGAGTGCGCTGGCGTCGCTCATCCAGCAGCCACGCACGCAAACGCTGGAGAACGAATACAACCGCGTGACCACCCGCGCCGTGACAGCCGAAAGCCAGATCACCAACGGGATCGCGGGCGTGACGCTGGCTACCACCTTCCCCAACAACAACTCCCTGGCCAACCAGCTCAAGATGGTGGCGCGCCTCATTGGCGCGCGCACCAGCCTGGGCAGCAAACGCCAGGTGTTCCTGGTGTCGCTGGGGGGCTTTGACCTGCACGACAACCTCATCGCGCAACAGCCAGTGCTGATGCAGCGCGTGAGCGAGGCCATGACCGCGTTCTGCAACGCCACGGTGGAGTTGGGAGTGGCCGACAAGGTCACGGCGTTCACCGCGTCCGACTTTGGCCGCACGCTCAGCTCCAATGGCGATGGCTCAGACCACGGCTGGGGCAGCCATCACCTGGTGGTCGGCGGCGCCGTCAAAGGCAAGGCCTTCTATGGCAGCGCGCCGCCGGTCAGCATCACCAACACGGCAGCCCCCGAAGACCAGTGGCACGTGGGCCAGGGCCGCCTGCTGCCGTCCACCTCGGTGGACCAGTACGCCGCCACCCTGGCCAAGTGGTTTGGCGTGGCCGACAACGAAATGGCGGGAGTGCTGCCCAACATCACGCACTTTGGCGCAGCGGCGGGGCGGCCGGACTACCCGGTGGACCTGGGGTTCCTGTAACTCGATGGAGCCCCCGTGACCCGGGGGCCTGCAGGTCGCGACCACGGCAAGGGCCTGGGGCCTCCACGGCTCCCCAATAATGGCAGCATGACGACTCCCTCTGCTCCCCCGCTTCGCCCGCGCGTGGTCATCATCGGTTGCGGGTTCGGCGGCCTCGAAGCCGCCCGCGCCCTGCGGGGCGCGGCGGTGGATGTGACCCTGGTGGACAAGACCAACCACCACCTCTTCCAGCCCCTGCTCTACCAGGTGGCCACGGCCGGACTGTCGGCCCCGGCCATTGCGGCGCCCATTCGGCACCTGTTCCGGCAGCAGCGCAACGTGACCACCTTGCTGGGCGAGGTCACCCGCATCGACGTGGGCCAGCAGTCCGTGCATCTGGCAGACGGCGCCACGCTGCCGTATGACCACCTCATCGTGGCCGCCGGTGCCACGCACAGCTACTTTGGCCGCGACGACTGGGCGGCCTATGCGCCTGGCCTCAAGACGCTGGACGATGCGTTCGAGATCCGCCGCCGCGTGCTGCTGGCGTTCGAGGCGGCCGAGAAAGAGCCCGACCCCGCTCGCCGCGCAGACTGGCTCAACTTTGTCGTCGTGGGCGCGGGCCCCACGGGCGTGGAAATGGCCGGCACGCTGGCAGAGATTGCGCGCCACACGCTGCCTGGCGAGTTCCGCCACATCGACCCCGCGAGCGCGAAGATCATCCTGCTCGAAGGCGGTGCACGCGTGCTGCAGGCCATGCCCGAGACCCTGAGCCAGCGCGCCAAGGAGCAACTGGAGAAGCTGGGCGTGGACGTGCGCCTGGGCGCGCGTGTCACCGCCATCGACAGTGATGGATTGAAGGTCGAATCACCCGCAAGCGCTAGTACATCCAGCGTAAATAGCTATCAAATAAATAGCAAATGCATTGTGTGGGCAGCGGGCGTGGCCGCATCACCCCTGGGCCGCCACCTGGCAGACACCACAGGCGCCAGCACCGACCGCGCGGGCCGCGTGGTAGTGGAGCCCGACCTGACATTGACGGGCCACCCCGAGATCAGCGTGATTGGCGACCTGGCAGCCGCCAAGAGCCACGCCCCCGGTCACGAGCCCACGCCCGTGCCCGGCGTGTCGCCCGGCGCCAAGCAGATGGGCCGCGCCACCGCAGCCAACATCCTTCGCCGACTGGCGGGCCAGCCCACGCAGCCGTTTCGCTACCGCGACTACGGCAATCTGGCCACCATCGGCCGCAACTCTGCCGTGGTGGACCTCACCTCGCCCGCCGGGCCAGTGCGGTTCTCCGGCTACTTTGCGTGGCTGTTCTGGCTGTTTGCCCACGTGTACTTCCTGATCGGCTTTCGCAACCGGCTGGTGGTGTTGCTGGACTGGGCCTGGGCGTACTGGAGCTTTGCGCGCTATGCGCGGGTGGTGACAGGCATTGAACGCCATGAGGCCACGCCCCCATCCCCTTCCCCGCCCGGCTCCTGACGGCCAGCCGCGCTGCGTGGCGCCACGGCCAAGGCTGGCGCCCGCTGGCAGATGCGGGCTACATAGACCTGGGGCGTTACTGCCCCACCTGCTCCACCCAGGCCGCCAGCTCCCCGGCCAGCTGGCTTGACGCCGCTGCCAGCGCGGCCACGCCGCCCGCCGCATCGGCCGACTTGGCAGGCTGCTGCACGATGAACACGCGCTGTCCGCGCAGGGATTCGCCTGACGGAGTCAGCTCGACCACCGTGGCGCGCAGGCGCACCACGCCCGCGCTGTCGCTGGGGCTGGTGAACAGGTGGCTGAACTCCTCCAGCTCGGTGCGCAGCACCAAGGGCAGCTTGTTGCCCTGGGCGGGTTCGCGGGCCTGGGCGGCGCCGTCGTCGGCCTTGAGCACGGCGCGGCGCAGGCCCAGTTGTTCGCGCAGGCGCTGCTGCAGCAGTTGCGCGGGCGGCTGGCTCCAGCGGGCCTGGCTGTAGGGGCGCAGCTGCTGGGCGTCGGCATAGGCCAGGCGGTACAGCACGGCGTTGCCGCCCTCGGGCAGGCCGGGCGCATCCATGTCGGCCAGCGCCAGCGGCGCCAGGGGCGCGCGCCGGTCGGTGGGCACGGTGGCCAGCGGGCCGGGCCCAAAGTCATACAGCACGGGGCGGGTGGGGGCAGCCGGCAGGGCCGAGCAGCCCGTGAGTACCAGCACTGCGGCCAACCCACAACCCCACAGGGCGGTAGCGCCAGATGTATATGCCTTGGTTGCTATTTTTTTGATAGTCATCACATTCATTCCTCACAAGGCCCACGCTGCCCATGCGGCGCGGTCAGAGACACCCCTCATCGGCCACTACCAAAACCGGGCTCACCCGGCCCGGGCGGGATGCGGCCCGAGCCGTAAATGAACAGCTGCGGGTTGTCGCTGATGCCCCCCGCCGCGCGGCCCATCTGGCGGGCGGCGCGGGCCGTGTCGTCGGCCGCGCGGTTCACCCGTGGCAGGGTCGCGGTGCTGAACTGGTCCGCCGCCCGCGCCAGGGACTGGGTGCCAACGGTGATCTGGTCGATGGCGCCGCCCTCGGCATTGAGCCGCTGGTTGGTCTTGCCCAGGTCCACCGCCAGGGCGGACACGCTGGCACCCGCCTGCTGCAGCGACTGCAGCGTCTGGCGCGCGTCGCTGGCCAGGGGCGGCAGCGCGGCCAGGGCCGGGTCCAGGCGCTGGGACACGGTGGCATCGAGCCGCTGGGTCAGGGTGTTGACGCTGCCTGCGGCCTGGCCGATGTTGGACAGCGCCTCGGTGAGCTTTTGCTGGTTGCCGTCGCCCAGCAGCTGGTTGATGCGGCGCGTGGCCTCTTCGACCTGGCCCAGGATGGCCGGCGCCTGTTCGGCCAGCTTGCCAAACGGCGAGGGCTTGAGCGGCAGGCGTGGCAGCCCGCTGGGGCCGGGGGGCAGCTCGGGGTAGGGCTGCTCGGCGTCGTCCAGCAGCACATGGGCCAGGCCGGTGACGCCCTGGTAGCCCAGCACGGCAAAGGTGGTGGGGCTGATGGGCGCCTGCTCGTTGACGGCGATGCGGATCAGCACGTTGCCGTTGACCTGCGGATCAAAGCCGATGCGCGTGACCTTGCCCACGGCCACGCCCTTGTAGCGCACGGCGGCCTGGGGCTGCAGGCCGCTCACGCCATCGCGGGTGGAGAGTTCGTACTGCTCGTAGTTGGCGTTGTCGCGCGTGAGCCAGACGGCCAGGCCCGCCAGCATAGCGGCGACCACCAGCACAAAGATGCCTGCGGCGAGGGCGTGGGATTTGTTTTCCATCAGGGGTGTTCCTTGTGGGGCGCGGGCGGTGTGGCGACCTGCGCCGGAGCCTGCTGCACAGAAGGCACGGGCGCCATGGCCCGTTGGCCACGTTCGCCCATGAAGAAGTGCTCGATGAACGGGTGCGAAAAGTGCGCCACCTCGTGCGGTGGGCCGGTGACGATGACCTTTTTATCGGCCAGCACGGCCACGCGGGTGCTGAGTGCAAACAGCGTATCCAGATCGTGCGTGACCATGATGACCGTCAGCCCCAGCGCTGCACGCAGCTCGCGCAGCAGCGCGCAAAAATCGTCGGAGCTGCTCGGGTCCAGGCCCGCCGTGGGCTCATCGAGCAGCAGCAGCGGCGGATCCATGATGAGCGCACGGGCCAGTGCCACACGCTTGACCATGCCTCCCGACAGGTCGGCCGGCATGCGCGTGGCGTGCTCGGGCTTCAGCCCCACCATCTGCAGCTTGACCAGTGCGGCGTCGCGCACCAGTTCGGGCGGCAGCGTGCCCTGCTCGCGCAGCGCAAAGGCCACGTTGTCGAGCACGTTGAAGGCCGAAAACAGCGCGCCGTGCTGGAACAGCATGCCCACCCGGCTGGCCGCGCCCTCGCGCCCCATCTCGGACGCAGGCCGGCCCAGCACCGTGACCTGCCCGCGCGTGGGCCGGGCCAGGCCCAGGATCTGTCGCAGCAGCACCGTTTTGCCTGTGCCCGAGCCCCCCACCAGCGACAGCATCTCGCCGCGCTGCACGGTGAAGTTCAGGTCCTGGTGCACGGTGAAGGTTTCATCGCCCTTGCCAAACTGCGTCCAGAGGCCTTGCACGTCCACGATGGGCGGCTCGCCGGGCGCGACGGCGATGTGTTCGGGCTTGGCGATGCGCTCAGTCATATGCCAATGTTCTTGAAGGCGACCGCAAACAGCGCGTCCACGATGATCACCATGGTGATGGACGACACCACCGACGCCGTCGTGCCCTCGCCCAGGCTCTGGGTGTTGGGCTTGACGCGAAGGCCCCAGTGGCAGCCGATGAGCGCAATGAACGCGCCAAACACCACCGACTTGGCCATGGCCAGGCCCAGGTTGCCGATCTTCACCGCAGCAGGCAGTGCCTGCACAAAGTACGACGGCGAGATGTCCATGGAGATGTCGGCCGCCAGCATGCCGCCTGCCAGCGCGGCCAACGTGGTCCACACGCTGATGAGCGGCATGGCCAGCGCCAATGCCAGCGTGCGCGGCATCACCAGCCGGAACCCGTGCGGGATGCCCATGACGCGCATGGCATCGAGCTCTTCGGTCACGCGCATCACACCGATCTGCGCGGTAATGGACGAGCCCGAGCGGCCCGCCACCAGAATGGCCGCCAGCATGGGGCCCAACTCGCGGATCAGCGAGATGCCCAGGATGTTGACGATGAACGACTCGGCACCAAACTGCCGCAGCTGCAGGCTCATCAGATAGGCCAGCACCACCCCGATGAGGAAGCCCACCAGCGCCGTGATGGGCAGCGCCGTGGCGCCCATGCGGTACAGGTGACCGGACACATCACGCCACGGCCCCTTGCGCGGCGCACGCGCCAGGCGGCCCAGGTCCAGCACCAGCTGGCCCACCATCTCCAGCAGGTGGCGGGCGTGGTCCACGCCATGCAGCACCAGCACGCCCAGGTGGTCGATCTGTTCGCCCAGGCGCCAGGGCTCGGGCGGCGGTGCCACGCAGGTGAACTGGGCCACGCGCGTGAGCATGGTGCGCTGGCTGTCGGTGCAGGCCAGCTGGGCGGGCCAGGCGTGCTGCCAGTGGTTCCACAGCAGCTGCGCGCCCACATGGTCCAGCCACTGCAGCTCTCGCAGGTCCCAGCCCAGAGTAGGGGCAGGCGGTGCGTCACGCAGCTGGTCCGACACGGCCTGCCACTGCTTCGCATTGCCCAGCTCGGCCGCGCCCCAGCGCCCACGCAGCTGCGCGCACGGCCCTTGGGGCGTATCGGCGCGAACGATGTGGGGGGCGTGGTCGGTCATGGGTCAGGCCACCAGGGCAGTCGCAGGGATAGGGTCGTCAAGAAGCAGCAAGGAAGAGCGTGCATGGTAGCGGAGCGAATCCTGCACGCGCTGTCGGACACCAGCCTGTCAAGCACAGACAGGCGGCGAAGCGTGTAATTATTATCAAATCGACGCCAAGCGCAATTACTACAAGCACCAGCAGCTACTAAAAATGTAGCAATAGGCACACACCCTATCGACAGGGCCTGCCCCATCCGCACAATGGCCCACCGTTACCACCCTTGATCGGCACCGCCCCTTCTCCATGAGCGACACCACGTTTGACACCATCATCATCGGCGGGGGCACGGCCGGCTCCCTGCTGGCCAACCGCCTGAGCGCCGACGGCCGCCACCGCGTGCTGCTGATCGAAGCGGGCCGCAAGGACGACTACCACTGGATCCACATCCCCGTGGGCTACCTGTACTGCATCGGCAACCCGCGCACCGACTGGCTCTACAACACCGAACCCGACGCGGGCCTGAACGGCCGCACCCTGCGCTACCCGCGCGGCAAGACGCTGGGCGGCTGCAGCAGCATCAACGGCATGATCTACATGCGCGGCCAAGCACGCGACTACGACCAGTGGGCCGAACTGACGGGTGACGCCAGCTGGCGCTGGGACAACGCCCTGCCCTACTTCCGCCGCCACGAAGACCACTGGCGCCTGGACCAGCCCGGGGGTGTGAACGAAAATTTCAAACGCCTGCACGGCAACAAGTCCACCGGCAGCACGGGCGAATGGCGGGTGGAAAAACAACGCCTGCGCTGGGATGTGCTCGACGCCTTTGCCCACGCCGCGCAGCAGGCCGGCATCCCGGCCACCGACGACTTCAACAGCGGCAGCAACGAAGGCGTGGGTTATTTCGAGGTCAACCAGAAAAGCGGCTGGCGCTGGAACACCGCCAAGGCGTTTTTGCGGCCCACCTGCTACGGGCGCCCCAACTTCGAGATGTGGACCAGCGCACAGGCGTCCAAGCTCATCCTCGAAACCCAGCCCGACGGCAGCCAGCGCTGCACCGGCGTGCTGGTGTGGGACGGGCACGAGATGGTCACTGCCCGCGCAACGGGTGAGGTGATCCTGAGCGCAGGCGCCGTCAACTCGCCCCAGCTACTGCAGTTGTCGGGTATCGGCCCCGCCGCGCTGCTGCGCCAGCACGGCGTGGAGGTGAAGGTGGACCTGCCCGGCGTGGGCGCCAACCTGCAAGACCACCTGCAGATCCGCGCAGTGTTCAAGGTGCAGGGCGTGCAGACGCTCAACACCATGGCCAGCTCGCTGGTGGGCAAGGCCAAGATCGGGCTTGAGTACGCGCTCAAACGCAGCGGGCCCATGAGCATGGCGCCCTCGCAGCTGGGCGCTTTCACCCGCAGCAGCCCTGACCAGCCCTACCCGAACATCGAATACCACGTGCAGCCCTTGTCGCTCGATGCGTTTGGCGAGCCGCTGCACAGCTTTCCGGCGTTCACAGCCAGCGTGTGCAACCTCAACCCCACCAGCCGGGGCACGGTCAACATCAAGAGCGCCGACTTCAAGGCCGCCCCAGCGATTTCGCCCAACTACCTCAGCACGCCCGAAGACCGCCAGGTGGCGGCCGACAGCCTGCGCGTCACGCGCCGCATCGTGGCCCAGCCCGCGCTGGCCAAGTACCAGCCGCAGGAGTGGAAGCCCGGCGTGCAGTTTGAAAGCGACGAAGACCTGGCGCGCCTGGCGGGCGACATTGCCACCACCATCTTCCACCCCGTGGGCACCACGAAGATGGGCCGCGACGGCGACCCGATGGCCGTGCTGGATGCGCAACTGCGCGTGCGCGATGGGCGTGGTGGTGTGGTGGCCGGCCTGCGCGTGGTGGATGCGGGCGCCATGCCCACCATCACCAGCGGCAACACCAACTCGCCCACGCTGATGATGGCGGAGAAGGCGGCGGAGTGGATCATCCAGGCACGGCGGGCGGCGTGAGTACCATCGCGCCGATGTATTCCTCCACCTTCATCTTTGCGGCCAAGCAGTTCGACGACGCCTTCCACCGTCTGGACGAGGCCATCGCCACCGCCGCACGCGCTATCGACGGCTACCTGGGCGAGGAGTCGTGGACGGACACCGGCAACGGCCTGGTATCCAACGTGTACTACTGGCAGTCGCTGGAGGCGCTGCAAACGCTGATGCAGCACCCCGCGCACCTGAAAGCCAAGGCCGCGCAGGCGCAGTGGCTCAATGGCTACCAGGTGGTGATTGCTCAGGTGCTGCGCACCTACGGAGACAACCAGCTCGCCGGGCTGCTGCCCACGGCCGCGCTGTTCACACAGGGCACTGCGCCCCACTAGTTTTTTCAAGTCGCGGCGCAGAAGCCGCTTGGCAGGTCAGCGGATGCCACCCACATAGCGCGGCACCTCGGGGGCTGGCTCGGGGGGCGGTGCGGGGCGCGCACGCACCGCCTGCGCCGCGGCGTCCAGCAGCGGTCGGCGCTGAGCGGCCGGCGGGCTGGCGTGCAGGGCGTGCTCCAGGCGGTCGGCCCATTCGGCCAAGTCGGGCGCGTTGTCTTCGGTGGCGCGCTGGCGCGCAAACCGCACGATCTCCTGCGCGTAGTCCGCGTTGGCCGCCATCCATTCGGTATCGGTCACGCGCCCTGTCTTGCGCCGCAACAGCACATGCAGGTGGGCGGCAATCGCCAGCTTGTCGGAATCGGACATGTTCGGCTCCTTACTGCATTGGGGTCATCCATCGGACTGCATTCGCTGGCCCGCACATCACAGGACGCGGCGACACATTCAGCCGCCCAGGCGCTCGCGGTGCTGGGCAATGTCCAGCCCGGTCTGCTCGCTTTGCTCGTCCACCCGCAGGCCCATCGCAAAGTTGACGACCCACAGCAGCGCGGCCGTCACCACCAGGCTGTAGGCCGCCACGGCGCCCACGCCGATGGCCTGGGTCAGCAGGCTGCCCGCAGCGCCTCCCACGGTCTTGCTGGCCAGCACGCCTGTCAGCAGCGACCCCACGATGCCGCCAACGCCATGCACGCCAAATACGTCGAGCGAGTCATCCACCCGCAGCAGCCGCTTGAGCCCCGTGGCGCCCCAGTAGCAGGCCAGCCCGGCCACCAGACCAATCACGACGGCCGAGCGCAGCGTGACAAAACCGGCGGCGGGCGTGATGGCCACCAGCCCCGCCACCAGGCCGGAGCACAGCCCCAGCAGCGACGGGCGCCCGCGCACCACCCACTCGCCCAGCATCCACGACAGCGCCCCGGCTGCAGCGGCCAGGTGCGTCACGGCCATGGCCAGCCCGGCGCGCCCATCGGCCGCCACCGCTGAGCCTGCGTTGAAGCCAAACCAGCCCACCCACAGCATGCCCGCGCCCGCCATGGTGAGCCCCAGGTTGTAGGGTTCAAACGGCTCGCGCCCATACCCCGCGCGGCGGCCCAGAAACCAGGCGCACACCAGCCCTGCCACGCCCGCATTCACGTGCACCACCGAGCCGCCCGCAAAGTCCAGCGCGCCCATCTGCGCCAGCCAGCCCCCGGGCTCCCACACCCAGTGCGCCACGGGCGCGTACACCACCAGCGTCCACAGCCCAATGAAGACCAGCATGGCCGAGAACCGCATGCGCTCCACAAACGCGCCCACCAGCAGAGCGGCCGTGATGATGGCGAAGGTGAGCTGGAACATGGCGTACACCGACTCGGGAATCAGCGGCGCAATGTGGCTCACGGCCAGCTTGCCCGCCTCCAGCTGAAAGTCGAGCCCGGCAAAGCCGGCGCGGTCCCAGCCCCCTAGCCAGGCACTGCCGGGTGTGAACGCCAGCGAATACCCCGCCGCAAACCACAGCAGACTGACCAGCCCCGCGATGGCCACCACGCAGGCCATGGTGTTGAGCACGTTCTTTCTGCGCACCATGCCTGCGTAGAACAACGCAATGCCGGGCAGCGTCATCAGCAGCACCAGAGCAGTGGAGGTCATCATCCAGCCGGTGTGGGCCGCATTCACCGTGTCCTGGGCCACCAGGGCGGGGCGTGTGAGGGGCGCCGCTATGGCGGGAGCCTCTGGCACGCTCTGGGCCAGCGCGCAGGTGCACAGCCCCAGACACAACGACACGACCGCAAACACCCGGTGGTTGACTGCACGCATGCACGCTCCCTTTCGCAATTTGTTACAAGCGCGTTGCACGAGCCATGCCAGCCGGTTGCCACCGAATCGGGGCAGAGCAAGCCCCCAAAAGCCGTTCGGCGCCCAACAACGGGGGGCGGGAAACCCCCAATGCACCAGCAGGGTGCAGCCGTTACAGTTGCGGCACTCGAAAGCGCGCTTCGGTGTGCCAAGCGAGGGGCCCGAGGAGACAACCTTTCTACCAACAATACAGTCCAAACACCCAACGAGGTGTACACCCTTTCAGGCGCTGGCGATCCCAGCGCCTTTTTCTTGCCCGCTCGATCCCGAGCGGTCCTGAATCGATAGCAGGCCCGGTGCGACAATCCTGCGATGGAATGGATTTTGATGACCCTGGCCTCGCTGCTCGCGGGCTTTGTGGATGCGATCGTGGGAGGCGGTGGACTGGTGATGGTGCCCGCGCTGTTTGCGGCTTTTCCGGGCGCGCCCCCGGCCACGCTGCTGGGCACCAACAAGGCGGCCTCGGTCTGGGGCACCGCCATGGCCACCTGGCAATACAGCCGCAAGGTGCAGATCCGCTGGTCGGCTATGCTGCCGGCCGCAGCCGCCGGTTTTGCCGGGTCGTTCGTGGGCGCGTGGGCCGTCACCGTGGTGTCGGCCGACTTCCTGCGCAAGCTGCTCCCCCTGGTGCTGCTGGGCGTTCTGCTCTACACCCTGGCCAAAAAGGAGCTGGGGCGGCACCACACCCCCCGGTTTGCCGGCCGGGCCGAGGTGATTGCCGCGTGCCTGATTGGCGTGCTCATCGGCTTTTACGACGGGTTCTTTGGCCCGGGTACGGGCAGTTTCTTCGTCTTCTTGTTCGTGCGGCTGCTGGGCTACGATTTTCTCAATGCATCGGCCTCGGCCAAGCTGCTCAACTGCGCCACCAACATTGCTGCCATTGCGCTGTTTGCCGCCAAGGGCCATGTGTGGTGGCACTTTGCGGTGACGCTGGCCGTGGCCAACGTGCTGGGCAGCCTGCTGGGCACACACATGGCGCTCAAGCATGGCACCGGCTTTGTGCGGGGCATCTTCATCGTGGTGGTGAGCACGCTGATACTGAAGACGGGGTACGACGCCTTCCTGCGGTAGGCCTGCTCTTCACGCTCCAGGCGTCGCTTGCCAGGGTGGCACCCAACTTGCAAAGCGCTGCACGGCCTACCACCAGGGCGCCCCGAGGTCATCGGGGTTGCCCTGCATGGCCCGAATGTGAACGCGCGTCCTATAATTTCCGCACGTTTCCGTTTGATGACGAGGCCCATCGCCAATGGCGATGTCCGCATCCACCCGCTCCGGCCTGCCTACCCGCAGGCCGGATTTTTTGTACCTGAACCACCCCCACAGGAACCTGTCATGCAATTTTTCAAGTCTGCCGTTGTCACCGCCGTGGCGCTGTGCGCTGCCCTCGCCGTCCAGGCCCGCACGCTGGACGAAATCAAGAAGGACGGCAAGATCATCGTGGCCACCGAGGGCCAATTCGCCCCCTTCAACTACTTTGAAGGCACCAAGCTCACAGGTTTTGAGGTGGAAGTGGCGGAGCTGGTGGTCAAGAAGATGGGCCTGAAGCTCGAATGGAAGACGCTGGGCTTTGACGCCCTGCTGACCGGCCTGGGCCAGAACCGCTGGGACGCCGTGATCGCCTCGCACGGTGTGACCGACGAGCGCTCCAAGGCCGTGACCTTTGCCAACCCCCACTACTGCTCGGGCGGCATCATCGTGGCCATGGACGACAAGATCCGCAACGCCAAGGACCTGACCGGCAAGGTCGTGGCCGTGCAAACCGGCACCAGCTACCTGGAGCAGGTGAAGAAGGTCAGCGGCGTGAAGGAGGTGAAGAACTTCCCGCAAGACACCGACGCCCAGCGTGCCCTGATCTCCAAGCGCGTGGACGCCTGGGTGAGCGACAAGTTCGTGGCCAAGGAAGCCGCCGCCAAAAACGCCAAGGCCGGCTTCAAGCTGGGCGACATGCTGTTCATCGAGCGCATCGCCCCCGCCATGGCCAAGGGCAACACGGGCCTGGCCGATGCCTGGAACAAGGCCTTTGCCGAAGTGCTGGCCGATGGCAGCTACGCCGCCGTCTCCAAGAAGTACTTCAACGAAGACGTGCGCTGCAACTGATGTAAAAACGCGTCACGGGGTGCGCAGAGGGCCCAGGCCTGCTGCGCACCCTTTGCCGTTTCTGGTGGCGGGTGCATGATCGCCCCGCACCCAGTCCGATTTCCAACCAAGACCGTATGGTCGTCTGATCCATGCTTCTCGCTCTTTGGCCACAAGGCTGGTCCCGACAGCAGCGCAGCAATGCCACGCTGGTCGCTGCACTGGTCGTGATGGTGCTGGCCCTCTCGCTGCTGGGCCAATTGCTGTCGTTCTTTCCTGACCCCATCGGCCCCAACGCCCAGGCGTTCTCTGAAGGTGCGCGCACCACGCTCTGGCTCACGCTGGTCAGCGGGGCCGTGGGCCTGGTGCTGGGCACGGCCGCGGCGCTGGCCCGCACGGCCCGCTGGACGCCCGTGCGTTGGATTGCTGGCGTGTACATCTGGGCCATTCGCGGCACCCCGCTCTTGGTGCAGATCCTGTTTGTGTACTTTGCCCTGCCGGTGCTGGTGCCCGGGTTGAACCTGCCAGACTTTGCCGCCGCCGTCGTGGCCCTGGGGCTGAACGTGGGCGCGTACAACGCTGAAGCGCTGCGCGCCGGGCTGCTGGCCGTGCCACGCGGCCAAACCGAGGCCGCCCGGGCGCTGGGCCTGGGCCGCATGCATGTGTTCATGGATGTGGTGTTTCCGCAGGCGTTCAAGATCTCGCTGCCGCCGCTGGTGAGCAACTTCGTGGCGCTACTCAAGGACTCGTCGCTGGCCTACGCTATTGGTGTGGTGGAGCTGACCAACGTGGGCAACCGCATCCAGTCGGCCACCTTCCAGCCCATCGCCACGCTGACCACGGTGGCCATCACCTACCTGCTGCTGACCACGCTGGTCACGCAGATCTCCAACGCCGTCGAATACCGCTTTGACGTGGAAGGGCGCAACCGATGACCGCGACGACGAACCAGCCCAAGCCCTACATCGTGGCCGAGCGGGTGTGCAAGTCGTTTGGCGCACACCAGGTGCTCAAGGACGTGTCCACCGTGTTCCACACCGGCGAGGTCACGGTGATCATCGGTGCCTCCGGCTCGGGCAAGAGCACGCTGCTGCGTGCCATCAACCGCCTGGAGCCCCACGACAGCGGGCGCATCACCATTGACGGCGTGGAGGTGAGCGACGACCACGCCACCCTGCAGCGCCAGCGCTGCGAGGTGGGCATGGTGTTCCAGCAGTTCAACCTGTTCGGCCACATGAGCGTGCTGGACAACGTGACGCTGGCGCCGCGCCGCATTCGCAAAACACCGCGCCCTCAGGCCAACGACGAAGCCATGCAGCTGCTGCGCCGCGTGGGCATGCAGGACCACGCGCACAAGTACCCATGGCAACTGTCGGGCGGACAGCAGCAACGGGTGGCCATTGCCCGGGCGCTGGCCATGCAACCCAAGGTGATGCTGTTTGACGAGCCCACCTCGGCGCTGGACCCCGAGATGGTCAAGGAAGTGCTGGACGTGATGCGCAGCCTGGCCCGTGGCGGCATGACCATGATCGTGGTCACCCACGAAATGGGCTTTGCGCGCGAGGTGGCCGACCGCGTGATGTTCTTCGACCAGGGCCGCATCGCGCACGATGCGCCGCCGCAGGAGTTCTTCAGCAACCCGGCCAACGACCGCATCCGCGCGTTCCTGGGCCAGGTCAGCCACTGATCAGAATCCGCGCCGCACTGCAAAGGCCGCCCGGGCAACCGGCGGCCCTTTTTTCTTTTTGGTATTGAGGAATTTGTCGATGCGCACTGAACGCTGGGGCCTGATGGCCCTGCTGGCCGTGACCGTGGTGTGGGGCACCACCTTCCCGGCGATGAAACTGCTCTCGGCGCACCTGGACGCGCTGCAGATCATCTGGCTGCGCTTTGTGATTGCGCTGCTGGTGCTCGCACCCCTGTGGCGCGGCATGCTGCGCCACGAGCGGCGCTGGGGCTGCGCACTAGGCTTGCTGCTGTTCCTGGCGTTCTGGCTGCAGATCGAGGGCCTCGCGCGCACCAGCAGCAACCGCAACGCGTTTGTGACCGGCCTGAACGTGCTGGTGGTGCCGCTGATTGCCATGGCAGCGCTGGGGCGTCGCTATGGCTGGCGCCTGTGGGCCGCCTGCGGGATGGCACTGGCAGGCATGGCCCTGATGTTCCACGAGAACGAGCCATGGAACCTGGGCGATACGCTGACGCTGGCCAGCACCGTGTTCTATGCGCTGTACATCCTGGCGCTGGAAGAATGCGCGCGCCGCACGGCCGCACAGCCCCTGCGCGCCACCCGCATGGCCGCCGCCCAGGCCACGGTGATGGCATTGGCCTCCACCGCGCTGCTGCTGGTGCAAAGCGGCAACATGGACTGGGTACGTGCTGTCGCTCATCTGCCGGCGGATGCCTTGGTGGCCCTGCTGTACCTGGGCCTGCTGGCCAGCGTGGTGGTGGTGACGCTGCAGGCCTGGGGCCAGCAGCGTGTGGACGCCATGCGCAGCGCCATCGTGTTCGGGCTGGAGCCGGTGTTTGCCGCGCTCACGGCGTGGGTGTTGCTGGGCGAACAGCTGGGCTGGGCCGGGCTGAGCGGGGCGGCGCTGATTGTGGCAGCGCTGGTGTTCAGCCAGCTCCAGCCGTCACCGCGCACCGTCAGTGCTTAGGGTCCCTCTGCAAACAAAAACAGCCGGTAGCGCCAGTGGATATTGCGCCAAAAGCTATTATTTTGAGAGCAATCTAGCCCCTATTCACGGCGCCACCAGCGGCACCTCGCTGGCTTTGCGGGGCTTGCCGATGGGCGCACTGGCCTGGCCCTTTTGTACGGCCGCAATGTCTTCTTCGCTGGGGTATTCGCCCATCAGCCAGTAGTCAAACACGCGCCGCGCAATCGGGGCCGCATGGGCGGCGCCAAAGCCGGCGTTCTCCACAATGGCCGCCAGGGCGATGGTGGGGTTTTCGGCCGGGGCGAACGCCGCGAACAGCGAGTGGTCGCGCTGGTGTTCTTCGAGCGCCTTGGCGTTGTACTTCACGTTCTGGCCGAGGCTCACGGCCTGGGCGGTGCCCGTCTTGCCCGCCGAGGTGTAGGGCGCGCCCATGAACACCCGCGTGCCCGTGCCGCCCTTGTTCACGGCCACCAGGGCATTGCGCACCAGTTCCACGTTCTTGGGCAGGTAGCCCAGGTTGACGCCGGGGGGCTGCACGATTTCGGTGATCGCGCCAGTGACCGAGTTCTTCACCGCCTTGGCCATGTGCGGGCGGTAGCGGATGCCGCCGTTGGCCAGCGTGGCCTCGGCCAGCGCCAGCTGCAGCATGGTGAAGTTGTTGTAGCCCTGGCCAATGCCCAGCGACACGGTTTCGCCCGGGAACCAGCGCTTCATGTCGGCCCGCTTGTAGGTGTTGCGCTTCCACTCGGTGCTGGGCAGCGTGCCCCGCACTTCGCCGTTGAGGTCGATGCCCGTGGACTGGCCGAAACCCAGCGGCTTCATGAAGTCGTGGATGGCATCCACGCCCATGTCCACGGCCAGCGAATAAAAGTAGGTGTTGCTGGAGAACTGGATGGCGCGGTGCATGTCCACGCCCCCCAGCCCGCCCTCGTGGCTGCGGAAGGTGTGGCCGCCGAAGGTGTAGAAGCCGGGGTCGTTCACCACCAGGCTGGGCGAGCGCTTGTTCAGCTGCAACGCCGCCAGCGCCATGAAGGGCTTGTAGGTGGAGCCGGGCGGATAGGTGCCGCGCAGGGCGCGGTTGAGCAGCGGCTTGTCGATGGACTCATTGAGCGCGGCCCAGTTTTCGGCGTCAATGCCTTCGACAAACAGGTTGGGGTCGAAGGTGGGCTTGCTCACCAGCGCCAGGATTTCGCCATTGCGCGGGTCGATCGCTACCAGCGCTCCGCGGCGGCTGCCATACAGCTCTTCGATGAGTTTTTGCAGCTTGATGTCGATGGACAGCATCACGCTGTCGCCGGGGGTGGCGGCGTGGCTGGAGAGCTTGCGCACGGCACGCCCACCCGCCGAGGTTTCCATCTGCTCCACGCCCGTGGCGCCATGCAGGGCCGACTCGAAGCTGTGCTCGATACCCAGCTTGCCGATGTACTCCGTGCCCCGGTAGTTGGCCTCGTCTTCCGAGTCTTGGATGCGTGCCTTCTCGGTCTGGTTGATGCGGCCGATGTAGCCGATGGCATGGCTGGCCACGTCGCCCAGCGGGTAGTTGCGGAACAGCCGCGCCTTGATGTCCACGCCCGGAAAGCGGTAGCGCTGGGCGGTGAAGCGCGCCACCTCCTGGTCGGTCAGGCGGGTGCGGATGGGCAGGGACTCGAAGTTGCGCGACTCTTCCATGAGCCGCTTGAATCGGCGGCGGTCGCGCGCCTGGATGTCCACCACCTTGGACAGGGCGTCGATGGTCTCGTCCAGCACCCCGGCGCGCGAGGGCGTGATCTCCAGCGTGTAAGCCGAGTAGTTGGTGGCCAGCACCACACCGTTGCGGTCCAGGATGAGCCCCCGGTTGGGCACGATGGGTACCACGGCCGTGCGGTTGCTTTCGGCCTGGGCCGCCAGGTCCTCATGGCGCACCACCTGCAGGTACACCAGGCGCGCCGCCACCATGCAGAACGCCGCCATCACCACCAAGCCCACCACCACGGCGCGGACCCGGAACCGCGAGGCGTCGGCTTCGCTGCTGCGCACCTCGGTCATGCGCCGACTCCCCGGCGCCAAAAAGGCGCAGCACAGCACAACGACGCGAAGCAGCTCAAACGGTAAGTCATGTCACAAAGGCCGGTTTTGGTCTTTGTCGGGTGGCCGGCGCTGGGGCGCCAGCAGCACCCAGCTGGCCAGAGGCCACAGCAGCGCCTCCAGGAACGGGGCCAGAAAGCTCCAGAACCCCGGGAAAATTCCGCCGGCCGCCATGCGCAGCATCAGCTCGATGGCATGGGCTATCGCAAACAGCGGAAACACCTGCAGCGCCTGCGACGGCACGCTGAACCACAGCAAACGGCGGTGGATGGCGATGGCGCCGAACGACAGCACGGTGTAGGACAGCGCATGCTGCCCCAGCAGCGCAGACTGGCTCACGTCCATGCACAGGCCCAGCACAAACGCCGCGCCCATGCCAATGCGCAGGGGCTGGTGCACGCCCCAGAACACCAGCAGCACCATCAGCAGATCGGGCATCCACACCACGCGGCCCAGCGGCAGCATGTTGATGGCCAGGCCCGCAGCCAGACTGGCCCAGATGAACACCGGGTTCACCGGCATCAACAGGGGCTCACCCCGCGGCATGATCATCGCGGGCCTCCTTGTGTGGGGGTCATCAGGGTGAGGCAGAGGCTCATTTGCGGCCTCCGCGTTTGGTCGCAGGCGCGCCCGGGGCCGCATCCGGGCGGGGCAATTCGTTGTCGCCCAGCGGCTTGAGCACCACCACGTGGCGCGCGCCCTGCACCTGGGCCAGCGGAGCGCAGTAGATGCGCGCAAAGGCAGAGTCGGCCCGGCGCTCCACCTTCACCACACGCGCCACGGGCAGGCCGGGGGCGTACAAGCCATCCACGCCGCTCGTGGTCAGCAGGTCGTCTTCGCGGATGTCAGCATTGGCGGGCATGAAGCGCAGCTCCATGCCGCCACCATGGCCCGCCACCGGGTCGCCGTAGGCCACGCCCCGCACGCCGGTGCGGATGTTCAGCACCGGAATCGCCTGGTCACGGTCCACCAGCAGCGTGACTTCGCTGACCAGCGGAAACACGCGGGTGACCTGGCCCAGCACGCCCGCTTCGTCCATCACGGGAGCGCCCAGCTCCACGCCGCCCAACTGTCCCCGGTCCAGCACCACGCGGCGCGTGTAGGGATCGGCGGTGTCGTAGATCACCTCGGCCGCCTGCGCAGGGGTCTGCAGCCGGTCGCGCAGCTCCAGCAGTTTGCGCAGCCGCTGGTTTTCCATGGCCAGCTGGTCGGCCTGGTTGGCGCGCTGGCCCATCACGGTCATCTTCTTGCGGGCGGCATCCAGGTCTTCCTGCGCGGTTTGCAGCGACTGAAAATAGCTGCGCCCGTGGCTCGCAAACTCCACCGGCTGCAGCATGAGCCACTGCACGGGGTACAGCACCGTGGCCACAGCCTGGCGGAAGGGGCCAGTGATCTGGAAGCGCGCGTCAGCCACCATGAGGAACAGTGCCAGCGCGCTGAACACGGCCAAACGCGACAGGGCCGAAGGGCCCTGTTTGAAGAAAGGGGGAGCGCTGCGCTCCAGAGTACCCAGGGGCATGGTGCGCAGCGGTCAGTGTCTGCCGCGGGGAGCGGGCTCCACGGGCGGGTGCTCAGAAACAAGCATTGGAGCAGGGGCAGTCATGCAATTCGGAGCGCAAAAAAGTGCCTGCAGCATACAGGCCTGCCGACTTACTCGCTCGTGAAAATGCTGCCCAGGCGGTCCATGCGCTCAAGGGCGATGCCGCAGCCGCGCACCACGCAGGTCAGCGGGTCTTCGGCCACCAGCACGGGCAGGCCGGTTTCTTCGGCCAGCAGGCGGTCCAGGTCGCGCAGCAGTGCGCCGCCACCGGTGAGCATCATGCCCCGGTCGGCAATGTCGGCGCCTAGCTCGGGGGGGGTTTGTTCCAGCGCGTTCTTCACGGCCGAGACGATCTGATTCAGCGGGTCGGTCAGGGCTTCCAGCACTTCGTTGCTGGAGATGGTGAAGCTGCGTGGCACGCCTTCGGACAGGTTGCGGCCCTTGACTTCCATCTCGCGCACTTCGGAGCCGGGGAAGGCCGAGCCGATGTTCTTCTTGATGGCTTCGGCCGTGGGCTCACCGATCAGCATGCCGTAGTTGCGGCGGATGTAGCTGATGATGGCTTCGTCGAACTTGTCACCGCCCACGCGGACGCTGCCCTTGTAAACCATGCCGCCCAGCGAGATCACGCCCACTTCGGTCGTGCCACCGCCGATGTCCACCACCATGGAGCCCGAGGCTTCCGACACGGGCAGACCAGCGCCGATACCGGCCGCCATGGGTTCTTCGATCAGATAGACCGCCGTGGCGCCTGCGGCCTCGGCTGCGTCCTTGATCGCGCGGCGCTCGACCTGGGTGGAGCCGCAAGGCACGCAGATGATGATGCGCGGGCTGGGGGTGAACAGCGTGCGCGGGTGCACCATCTTGATGAACTGCTTGATCATCTGCTCGGTGATCACGAAGTCGGCGATCACGCCGTCCTTCATCGGGCGGATGGCTTCGATGTTGCCGGGCACCTTGCCCAGCATGGCCTTGGCTTCGTGGCCTACGGCCTGGATGACTTTCTTGCCGTGGGGGCCGCCTTCGTGGCGGATGGCGACGACGGAGGGTTCGTCGAGGACGATGCCTTTGTCGCGGGCGAAGATGAGGGTGTTGGCTGTGCCAAGGTCAATGGCCAGGTCGGTGGAGAAGTACCGACGGAAAGCTCCGAACATTCAAAAGTCCTCTCGGGCACGGCATGCGCGTCGGCCTGCCATCGCCAGGTATTTCAGGGGGTGTTTATTGGCTTTTTTCACGCAATTGACTCCCATTCCGGGAGCTTTGCGGCAAAGCCGGGATAATACCCCATCCCCTGTGAATAACTCCCTCCGGCGCGGGCCGGATCACAGCTTTACGTCTGGTTTCTTTAGATTTTCCTCCCTATGGCACTGACCCCCCAGGACATCGGCCGCATTGCCAACTTGGCGCGGCTTGAGCTGACACCTTCCGAAAGTGAGCGCATGCTCACCCAGCTCAACGGCTTCTTTGACATCGTGGAACAGATGCGGGCTGTGGATACTTCGGGCGTCACGCCCCTGGCCCACCCCGTGGCCGCCATCCAGGACGTGCAGCTGCGCCTGCGCGACGACGTAGCCAGCGAGCCCAACCAGCGCGAAGCCAACCAACAAAGCGCCCCCGCCGTCGAACGAGGCCTGTTCCTCGTGCCCAAAGTGATCGAGTAAGAACCCCGCCGCATGACTTCCACCGCATTGCATGACCTGGGCGTGGCCCAGCTGGCCACCGAACTGCGCGAGCGCCGCGTCTCGGCCGTCGAGGCCGCCCAGCATTTCCTCGCCCGCGCGCAGGCCCACCAGAACCTGGGCGCCTACGTGGCCGTGAACCCGGACATCACCCTGGCCCAGGCCCGCGCCCAGGACGCCGCCATTGCCGCAGGCACGGCCGGCCCCCTAGCGGGCGTGCCAATTGCGCACAAGGACATCTTTGTCACCAAAGGTTTCCCCAGCACCGCAGGCTCGAAGATGCTCGCGGGCTACCAGTCGCCCTTTGATGCCACCGTGGTCACCAAGCTGGCCGACGCTGGCGCCGTGACGCTGGGCAAGCTCAACTGCGACGAGTTCGCCATGGGCTCGGCCAACGAAAACTCGGCCGTCGCCCCCGTGGGCTTTGATGCCCCCGCCCCCGTGCGCAACCCCTGGGCCACCGACCGCATTCCGGGTGGCTCGTCTGGCGGCAGCGCCGTGGCCGTTGCCGCGCGCCTGGCCCCGGCCGTCACCGGTACCGACACCGGCGGCTCCATCCGCCAGCCCGCATCGTTCTGCGGCATTACCGGCATCAAGCCCACCTATGGCCGCGCCAGCCGCTACGGCATGATTGCTTTCGCCTCCAGCCTCGACCAGGCGGGGCCCATGGCCCGCTCGGCCGAAGACTGCGCGCTGCTGCTATCCGCCATGTGCGGCCCGGACCCGGACCGCGACTCCACGTCGCTCGATGTGCCTGCCGAAAACTTCAGCGCCAAGCTCAACGACAGCATCGACGGCCTGCGCATCGGCATCCCCGCCGAGTTCTTTGGCGAAGGCCTGGCACCCGATGTGCGTGCTGCCGTGGACGGTGCCCTGAAGGAATACGAGAAGCTCGGCGCCAAGCTCGTGCCCATCAGCCTGCCGCGCACGCAGCTGTCCATCCCGGTCTACTACATCATTGCCCCAGCCGAGGCGTCGTCCAACCTGAGCCGCTTTGACGGCGTGAAGTTCGGCCACCGCGCCAAGGACTACACCGACCTGGTGGACATGTACAAGAAGACCCGTGCCGAAGGTTTTGGCGACGAGGTCAAGCGCCGCATCATGATCGGCGCCTATGTGCTGAGCCACGGCTACTACGACGCCTACTACCTGCAGGCGCAGAAGATTCGCCGCATGATCGCCGACGACTTCCAGAACGCGTTCAAGGAGTGCGACATCATCGCCGGCCCGGTGGCCCCCACCGTGGCCTGGAAGCTGGGTGACCACGGCAACGACCCGCTGGCCGACTACCTGGCCGACATCTTCACGCTGCCCGGCTCGCTGGCCGGGCTGCCCGGCATGAGCGTGCCCGCCGGTTTTGGTGAGGGCGGCATGCCCGTGGGCCTTCAGCTGCTGGGCAACTACTTCCAGGAAGCCCGCCTCCTGAACGCTGCGCACCGCCTGCAGCAAGCCACCGATTTCCACCTCCGCCGTCCGGAGGGCTTCTGACATGACCGCCAAACTGATCCATGGCTACGAAGTCGTCATCGGCTTCGAAACCCACACCCAGCTCGCCACCCAGAGCAAGATTTTCAGCCGCGCCGCCACCGCGTTTGGCGCCGAGCCCAACACCCAGGCCTGCGCCGTGGACCTGGCCCTGCCCGGCACCCTGCCCGTGATGAACCGCGAGGCCGTGGCCTGTGCTATCAAATTGGGACTGGCCCTTGGCTCCCACATTGCGCCCGTGAGCATTTTTGCGCGCAAGAACTACTTCTACCCCGACCTGCCCAAGGGCTACCAGATCAGCCAGTTCGAGATCCCGGTGGTTCAAGGCGGCGAGGTGTCGTTCTTTCTGGGCGACGAAAAGAAGACCGTGCGCCTGGTGCGTGCCCACCTCGAAGAAGACGCAGGCAAGTCGCTGCACGAAGACTTCATCGGCCAGTCGGGCATCGACTTGAACCGCGCCGGCACGCCCCTGCTGGAGATCGTGACCGAGCCCGATATCCGCAGCAGCGAAGAGGCCGTGGCCTATGCCAAGGAACTGCACAAGATCGTGACCTGGATCGGCATCTGCGACGGCAACATGCAGGAAGGCAGCTTCCGCTGCGACGCCAACGTGTCGGTGCGCAAGCCCGGCCAGCCGCTGGGCACGCGCCGCGAGATCAAGAACCTGAACTCGTTCAAGTTCATGCAGCAGGCCATCGACTACGAGATCCGCTGGCAGATCGAGCAGATCGAAGACGGCCACGCGATCCAGCAGGCCACCGTGCTGTTCGACCCCGACACGGGCGAAACGCGTGCGATGCGCACCAAGGAAGATGCTGCGGACTACCGCTACTTCCCCGATCCCGACCTGCCTCCGCTCCACATTTCAGAGCAGTGGGTGCAGGAAGAACGGGCGCAGATGGCTGAATTGCCCCGCACCATGGCGGCACGTTTTGTGGCGGACTATGGCCTGCCCGAGTACGACGCCACCACGCTCACGCAGAGCAAGGCGATGGCGGCGTACTTTGAGGCGGCAGCCAAGGCCTGCGGCCAGCCCAAGTTGGCCAGCAACTGGATCATGGGCGAGGTGTCGCGGCGCCTGAACATGGCGGAGACCGGTATCGAGCAGGCTCCTGTGACTGCAGCACAGTTGGCCGCATTGATCGGCCGCATCGCCGACGGCACCATCTCCAACAACGCCGCCAAGCAGGTGTTTGATGCGCTGTGGACCGGGGAGTCGAACGACGTGGACGCCGTCATCGAATCCAAGGGCCTCAAGCAAATGAACGACTCAGGCGCGCTGGAGAAGATCATCGACGAGGTGATTGCCGCCAACCCCGATAACGTGGCGCAGTTCCGCGCGGGCAAGGACAAGGCGTTCAACGCTCTGGTGGGCCAGATCATGAAAGCCAGCAAGGGCAAGGCCAACCCGACGCAGGTCAACGAGCTGCTGCGGGCCAAGCTGGCGGGCTGACGCACGCCGACTGGCAACAACACCAACAACAAAGGGCCGCGAGGCCCTTTGTTGTTTGGATCTTCTGGTGAATGGCGTAGGTCAAGGGAGCGCTCTCAGCGCATGGCCCTCTACCGCGTGGCGGCTGGTGCAGCGGCATCGCTGGCGGGCGCAGTGCCCGGCAGGGGCATGCGCTGCGCATCCCACAGCTTGCGCAACTGGGCCAGCTCCACGTCAAAGCGCTGGTGCACGCGGCGCTTTTCCTGGTCCTGCCCGGCAATGAACCGTTGCTGCTCGGCAATGCTGTCTTCGTTCTCGGCAATCTTGCGGCGCAGGGCCATGGGCGCCTTGTTGGGGTCCTTCTTGTAGAACTCCATCTCGACGTCAAAGGCCTTGCGCTGCTGTGTGAGTTCGACCAGGCGCTTTTCGGCGGTGGCGGTCACATCGTCCACCAGCTGGATGGCCGCAGCGCGCTCTAAATCGTGTGCTGCCTTGTCCGGGTAACGGGCGGTCAGCGCGCGTTCGCGGCGGCGCTCCTCCAGCTCGCGGGCACGGGCTTCGGCCTCCTTGCGGCGCTGGGCCTCTTGCGCAGCGCGCTCCTGCTCGGTCAGCGAGGGGCCAATTTGCCGCCGCACAATGCCCGAGGGCCCGAGTTCGCGCTGCTCGCGGTCCAGACATTCAGCAATCGGACGGTCGGCCGTCAGACGCCGGCCATTGCGATCCACGCACGTGTAGATGCCACCCGACGGACTGGGGGCTTGCGCCCACGCCAAATCAGCGCCCAGGGTGGCCAACAGAACCCCGCCCACGATCCACGCCGATTTGCTCAATCCGTCTACCCCTCGTTGACGCCGTATCGCTGGCGGTAGGCCAGCACCTTTTCGTGATGGGAACGCATCCCCTCTTCCCCGTTTTGCTCCAGGAAGAGCAATAAGTCTGCCAGCCGTGCAATGGCACACACCTGCATGCCCAGCTGGTTGCGCACGTACTGCACCGCGCTGTGGTCCACGTCCTGGCCATTCTCGGTGGCTTTTTCCTGGCGGTCCAGCGCAATGGCCACTGCATGGGGCGTGGCGCCTGCCGCCTTGATGATGGCGATGGACTCCCGGGCGGCGGTGCCGGCCGACATCACATCGTCCACGATGAGCACCCGGCCCTTGAGGGGCGCGCCCACCAGGGTGCCGCCTTCGCCATGGTCCTTGGCCTCCTTGCGGTTGTAGGCAAAGGGCACGTTGCGCCCCAGGCGCGCCAGCTCCACGGCCACGGTGGCAGCCAGCGGAATGCCCTTGTAGGCGGGCCCAAACACCATGTCGAATTCGATGCCGCTGGCCAGCAGGGCTTTTGCATAGAATTCCGCGAGCCGGCCAATCTTGCGGCCATCGTCAAACAGTCCGGCGTTGAAAAAATAGGGGCTCAGGCGCCCGGCTTTGGTCTTGAATTCGCCAAACCGCAGCACGCCCGACTCCACCGCAAAACGCACGAAATCCTGCGCCAGCTGGCCCTGTTCGGGGGTTTGCACGCCAACATCCACCATGGGGAAATCCTTGTTCAAGTTAACCAGCCTCAATCTCAATGGCATCCGCTCTGCCACCAGCAAAGGCGTGGAAAGCTGGATGGCAGCCACGCGGCCGGATTGTATTTGCGTGCAGGAAGTGAAGGCTCAGGCGGCCGACATGGCCAACCGGTTCGAGCGCCTGGCAGACCTGCAGGGGCACTTTCACTTTGCCCAGAAAAAGGGCTATTCGGGCGTGGGCATCTACACGCGGCACGAGCCGTCGGATGTAGTTATTGGCTATGGGTCTGCCGAGTTCGATGCAGAAGGCCGATATGTCGAGCTGCGTTTTGACACGCCCGAGCGCAAGCTGTCGATCATCAGTGCCTACTTTCCGAGCGGCTCGTCGGGCGAAGAGCGCCAGCAGGCCAAATTCCGCTTTCTGGCCGAATTCCACCCCCACCTCATGCGCCTGAAGGCCGAGCGCGACTTCATCCTGTGCGGCGACATCAACATTGCGCACCAGCAAATCGACCTCAAAAACTGGCGCAGCAACCAGAAGAACAGTGGTTTTTTGCCCGAAGAACGCGCCTGGATGACAAAGTTGTTGCACACAACTGATGAAGGCGGCGGCATCATAGACGTTTACCGTCAGTTACAACCTACCGCCACCGACACCGCCTACACCTGGTGGAGCAACCGCGGGCAGGCCTATGCCAACAACGTGGGTTGGCGGCTGGACTACCACCTGGCCACCCCTGCGATCGCGGCGCTGGCGCGCGCTGAACATATTTACAAGGGCGAAAAGTTCTCGGACCACGCACCCATCACGGTGGATTACGCACTGACCCTATAAGCCCCGCCCCAGCCCCTTGCCCCGATGACCGACGCCAGCACCTCCGCCCCGCCTCCCGCCCACAGTTTCCGCCCCCAAAGCGCCGAGGCGCTGTGGCGCCAGATCTCCACCCCCCACCCCACGGTGGGCAAGGCGCGGCACCTGGGCGAGGCGCTGGTGCACGCGGGGCTGCTGTCCACACCGGACCTTGCAGAGGGCCTGCAGGCGCAGCAGGAGGAGCGCGGCAACGGCGTGCAGCGGCCCATCGGCCAGATACTGGTGGACCGGGGAGCGCTCACCCAAGACCAGCTGCGCAGCGTGATTGCCACCTGGCTGGGCGAATACACCGTGCACCCCGGCGACATCACACCCGAAGCGTCGGCCCTGGCCCTCATCCCCCGCGCCGTGGCGGAGCGGGAATCCGTGCTGCCCCTGATCGCGCGCGATGACGCCCTGGTGCTGCTGATGGCCGACCCCTGGGACCGGGTGCTGATCGACGAGATCCGCTTTCTGACCCAACGGCGTCTGATTCCGCTGCGGGCATCGCCCGGCACGCTGATGCCCGCCATCCACAAGGCCTACCGCACCCGCCCTGCCGACGCGGGCGGAGCGGCAGCCGGCGCACGTGCCACCTCGCAGGAGCTGCTGACCAACCTAGCCACCGCGTCGCCGGACGCCGATACCGAGCAGGCCGACGTGATCAGCGAGTCGGACAACACCCTGGTGCGACTCATCAACTCGGTGATCGACGAGGCCATCAGCCACCGCGCGTCGGACATCCACATCGAGACCGAACCCGCCCCGCACAACGTGCGTGTGCGCTTGCGCATCGACGGCGATCTGGTGCCTTACCTGGAGCTGCCCGCGCGCTACCGCTTTGCGATGGTGGCGCGCATCAAGATCATGGCCAGCATGGACATCTCGGAGCACCGCAAACCGCAGGACGGCAAGATCGACTTTGCGCGTTTTGGGGGCCCGCCCGTGGAGCTGCGCGTGGTCACAGTGCCCACCTCGCGCGGGCTGGAGGACGTGGTGCTGCGCCTGCTGGCGGGTGCCAAACCGCTGCCGCTGGAGAACATCGGCCTGAGCCAGCCCAACCTGCTGGCGCTGCGCGCAGTGGTCCAGAAAAGCTATGGCCTGGTGCTGGTGTGTGGCCCCACGGGCTGCGGCAAGACGACCACACTGCACTCGGTGGTGCGCGACATCAACACCGCCGGGCGCAAGATCTGGACAGCCGAAGACCCCATCGAGATCACCCAGGAGGGCCTGCGCCAGGTGCAGGTGAACCCACGCATCGGCTGGACCTTTGCCGCCGCCATGCGCACCTTTTTACGCGCCGACCCGGACGTGATCATGATCGGCGAGATGCGCGATGAAGAGACGGCGCGCATCGCCATCGAGGCCTCGCTCACCGGGCACCTGGTGCTGTCCACCCTGCACACCAACTCCGCGCCCGAAAGCATTGCGCGCCTGCTCGAAATTGGCCTGGACCCGTTCAACTTCTCAGACTCATTGCTGGCCATCCTGGCGCAGCGCCTGGTGCGCCGCCTGTGCACCTCTTGTCGCGAGCCGCGCGTGGCCGACGAAGAGATGCTGACGGGCCTGGCGTCGCAGTACCTGGACAGTGGCACCCACAACACCGCCGAAGCGCGCCAGGCGCAGATCGGGCGCTGGCGCCAGCAGTACGGCGGCACCCAAGGCGAGCTGCGGATGTGGCGCCCCGTAGGCTGCGCCAAATGCGAAGGCCACGGCTACCACGGCCGTCTGGGCATCCACGAGCTGATGATGAGTGACGAAACCATTCGCCAGCACATCCGCCACCGGGCCCCGGCCTCGGACATCCGGCACTCCGCCCTCACCGCCGGCATGCTCACCCTGCGCCAGGACGGCATCGAAAAAGTGTTGCAGGGCCTGACCGACATGAGCGAAGTGGTAGCCGCCACCAACCTGTAGCCCCGACAGCGGCCCACAGGCCGCCAACCCACCGGCAAATACCATCAACAATTGTCAAAACCACCCATCTCGCGGCAATTTTCCGTTGGACGGCGGTCGGTTTTCCTGCTTTCACGGGCATAGTCAAGCCGTGCCAGCCGCCGTACCTGGAGCCATTCCGGGCCCTGGCGCGCTGGTGGGATGTGAAAGTGGTGACGATGTTGTTCCGATTTCTGGCGGCCCTGCGGGCCCGCACAGGCACTGTCCTGGTGGCCCTGCTGGGCCCCTTGAGCCTGTGCCTGCCGCTGTGGGCCCACCCCGCTCCGGTGTGCCCAGCCCCCCAGGGCCGCGGCGTGCTGCAACTGCAGCCTGCGGGCAACGGCCCGGCACAGGCCTGCGACCTGCAGGCCCTGGAACGGCTGCCAGCGCGCGACATCACCACCACCTTGCCCCCTGCGCTGGGCCTGGCGGGCGAACACCGCTGGACCGGTGTGCCGCTGCGCCACCTGGTCGAGCAGCTTGGCGGTGGCGAGCGCAGCCGCATCGTGCTGACGGCCCTGAACGACTATGCCGTCGAGATCCCCTGGAGCGACCTGCTCCGCTACAACCCCGTGCTGGCCTACCGGCGTGACGGCCAGCGCATGGGCATCCGCGACAAGGGTCCGCTGATCCTGATCTACCCGTTCGACGCCCATCCTGCCCTGCAGCAAGGGCAGGACTACGTCAACCGCACCATCTGGCAGGTCCATGCAGTCTCCGTCCGCTAAGCCGCAGGCGCCCACCACCGGCAGCCCCCGCACGGCCTACCGGCTGCTCGCCCTGGTGGTGGCCATGGCCGTGGGCACGTCGGTGGCCCTGTGGTGGACGCTGCGCCAGGCGCAGGACCTTGCGCAGCCTCACCAGCAAAACGACCTCTGGTACATCGCCAGCGTGCACAACGAGCTGGCGCGGGTGAGCCTGCTGGCACGCCAGCTGCGGGCCCGGGAGGCCAGCGCGCAAGACCTGATCGACCGGCTGGACGTGCTCTACAGCACGCTGGACACCACAGGCCGCGGGCCGCATGTGAGCACCCAGCTGCGCGACGCACTGCCGGACACCGCACAGGGCCTGGACAACTTGCGCACCCAGGTCGAGCGCTGGTCGGCGCTGGCCAGCGCGAACGCGAACGCCAAGCACCACGAATCCGGCAGCACCGCAGCGCGGCGCACAACCGCCACCGCCACACCACCTCAAGCGCTGCGCGTGGCCGAGGACATCACCCGCCAGTCCGACGCATTGCTGGAGCGCCTGCGCCAGGCGGTGGCCACCGTGCACCTGTTCAGCACCCAGCAGACAGACCAGGCGCGCCGGCAGCTGCACCAGCGCTTCATCGTGCTCAGCGTGGTGCTCAGTGCCCTGCTGGTGGGCACCACGCTGCTGATTGCGCGGCTGGTGCAGGACGCACGCGCCGCCGCCGCCGCATCGCGGCAACTGGCGCAGACCAACCGGGAGCTGGAAGACCGCGTGGCCCGCCGCACACGCAAGCTTGAAGAAAGCCGTGCGCTGCTGGGCTTCATCCTGGATACCAGCCCCAGCGATGTGCTGCTGGCTGAGGTGGAGAGCGGCCGCGTGCATTTCATCAACCACCGGCTGACCGAGCGGCTGGGCCTCAAAGCTGCGCCCCAAACCCTGTTCCTGCCCGACCTGCTGCACGACCCCGATACCCGCCAGCGCTTCATGCAGACGCTGGACCAGTACGGCCAGGTCGATGCCATGGAGGCCCAGATCGGCACCCATGCTCCGCGCTGGAGTTCGCTTTCGGCACGCCTCATCGATGTCGAGGGACGGCTGGCCCACCTGCTGTGGGGCTTCGACATCAGCACCCACAAGGCCCTGGAGGCCCAGCTGCGCGAGCTGGCCACACGCGATGCCCTCAGCGGTCTGCTGAACCGCCGGGCGTTCATGGAGCGCAGCACGGCCTTGTTCGACCACTGCCGCCGCCACGGGCAACCGTGCACCGTGCTGATGATCGACATCGACCACTTCAAGCGCATCAACGACCAGCATGGGCACCAGATGGGCGACACCGCCATCCGCGCCTGCGCCGACGCCATCGGCCAGGCCCTGCGTGAGGCAGACCTGCTCGGCCGCCTGGGGGGCGAGGAATTTGCCGCGCTCCTGCCCCACGCCAATGCCGACAGCGCCCGCCAGGTGGCCGAGCGCATCCGGGGCGCCATCGCGCAGCTGGGGCTGGTGTCGCCATCCGGGCATCCGGTCACGTTCACCATCTCCATCGGCATGGCTGCCAGCGAGCGCCACCATACAGGCATCGAACCGCTGCTAGCCGATGCCGACGCGGCGCTGTACCGCGCCAAGGCCACCGGCCGCAACCGGGTGCTGGCCCACGAAGCCGCCCTTCCCGCCCATTGATCCCTACCCACGACACAACGACCATGAGCCTTCGCCTTTTGATAGTGGATGACAGCCGCATGTCCCGCCTGATCCTGCAGGGTCTGGTGCTGCAGGCCCACCCCGACTGGACCATCGTGCATGCCAGCAGCGGCGAAGAAGCCCTGCAGCAGGTGCGCGAGAGCCCTGTGGACCTGGTTTCCATGGACTTCAACATGCACGGCATGAACGGCCTGGAAGCCGCCCTGGCGCTGCGCCAGCTGCTGCCCCAGGTGCCCATTGCCATCCTCACAGCCAATGTGCAGACTGCGGTGCAGGAGCGCATCGAAGAAACGGGCATGGTGTTCATCGCCAAGCCCATCACCGCGCAAGCCGCCCAACAGCTCGCCGCCCTCGCAGGAGCCTGACATGCCCATTCAGCTAGACGCCGAACAGATCGATGCCCTGAGCGAGATCTTCAACATCGGCGTGGGCAAGGCCGCTGCCGCCATGGGCAGCCTGCTGCGCGACGAAGTGCTGCTGTCGGTGCCGCATGTGAGCGTGTTCACCGTGAGCGAGGCGGCGCAGCAGCTGGGCACCCAGGGCCACCCCATGTATGGCGTGCGGCAGCCGTTTCGCGGCGTGCTCAATGGCGATGCCTTGCTGATCTTTCCGGGGCATCGCAGCCTGGAGATCGTGCGCATCGTCGCCGGGCAGAACGTGCCGCGCGAAGACCTGAGCGCCATCGAGCAGGATGCGCTGACCGAGGTGGGCAATGTGATGCTCAATGCCTGCATCGCCGCCTTGTCCGACCTGCTGGGCCACGAGTTCGAGCTGAGCCCGCCACGGTTCGACATGGGCGACAGCCGCACCATCCTGGGCACCCGCATCCAGAACCACCTGGTGGTGTTCCTGCACATCCGCTTTGAGCTGCTCAGCAGCCAGATCGAGGGCTTTGTGGTGTTCGTGCTCAACACCACGTCGCTGGAAGGCCTGCGCATCGCCGTGAACCGGCTGCTGGGCCGTCCTGTGGACGCCGACTGAGGCCCGAAGCGGCCAAGCGGCCGCCAACGGGCGCCGGGCGCTGCACAGGCCCTGTGCGAAACTCGCGGCTGTTGCCTTCCGGCCCTGCCGTCACCTCGCCAGCCCGCTGCCCCCTGTGGTGGATAGCGGCCCTGGCGTGACGGGCGCTGGGCTTACTGCCGCCATCCCATGCTCCGCTACCTCACCGTCCCCGTCACTCCTTTTCAGCAGAACGCTTCCATCGTCTGGTGCGACGCCACCCGGCAGGCCGCCGTGATCGACCCGGGCGGCGACCTGGACACCTTGCTGGCCGCAGTGGAAGAACACGGGCTGACGCTGTCGCAGATTTGGCTCACCCACGCGCACATCGACCACGCCGGCGGCACGGGCGAGCTGGCCCAGCGCCTGTCGCTTCCCATCGTCGGCCCCCACCCGGGCGACCAGTTCTGGATCGACGGGCTGCCGCAGCAAAGCGTGATGTTCGGCTTTCCGCCCGCGCAGCACTTCACCCCCACACGCTGGCTGCAAGACGGCGACACGGTGCAGATTGGCAACGAGACCTTGAACGTGCGCCACTGCCCCGGCCACACGCCCGGCCACGTGGTGTTCCACGCGCCGCAGATCGACCGCGCGTTTGTGGGCGACGTGCTGTTTGCGGGCAGCATCGGCCGCACCGACTTTCCCCAGGGCAACCACCAGCAGCTCATCGACAGCATCACGCAGCGGCTGTGGCCCATGGGCAACCAGACGGTGTTCATTCCCGGCCACGGACCGGAGAGCACCTTCGGGCGCGAACGGCAAAGCAATCCCTACGTGGGCGGGACCTGAACGCCAATCGCCAATGCTCCTTTATTCATAGCAATTCAGGCATGTTCCACTAGCGCCTCCGGCTGATTGGGCTTGAAGTGGGTTGCTGTAGGCCGTCCCAGGCCTCTGGGGCGTGCTCCGCGCCGCTGGGGGCGCAGCGGCGATCAGGCCCGGGGATACCGGCCAGTTCGCCGCACCTCCGACACCGCCGGGGGCTACGATGGTGTGGTTTGCCACCCCTGCGGGCCGCCCATGCCCCTGTGCCATGACCCCATCCAACGCATCGCGCCCCCCGCTTGAACCCCAGCGCGGCTCCAGCCTCGCGGGCAAGGCTTACTGGGCCATGGTGCAGCGGGTGGCGCTGACCGCTGCCACCATCGACGCGGGCTACATCCTGCTGTTTCTCTGGCTGGGCTCGATGCCGCTGGCGGCCATCAATGTGCTGAGCATTGCCATGTACCTGGGCGCCTACCGGCTCATCCAGAAGCGCTACAACACCGCCGCGCTGGCCCTGATCTGGCTGGAGGTGATCGGGCACTCGGCCCTGGGTTCGCTGCTCATTGGCTGGGAGAGCGGCTTTCACTACTACCTGCTGATGTTCATCCCCGCCATCGTGATCGCCAACACGCGCGGCTATGCCACGCCCATGGTGCTGGCCCTGCTGGCCTACTACCTGGGCCTGCACATGCTGAGCGACGCCGTGGGGCCGCTAGACCCGCTGCCCGCGCAGAGCGTAAAGATCGTGAACTGGGTGCACATCTGCGTGGTGTTTGCCATGTCGGCAGCGCTGTCGGCGTTCTACCGCCGCACCATCCTCATTGCCGAGGCGCGCCTGCGCAAGCAGGCCACGCGCGACCCGCTGACCGGCCTGGCCAACCGCAGCCACTTTGACGCCCAGGCCACCGAGGCACTGGAGCGCAGCCAGCGCAGCGGTGTGCCCGTGACGCTGCTGTTGTGCGACGTGGACCACTTCAAGCGCGTGAACGACCAGTACGGCCACGCCGTGGGCGACCAGGTGCTGGTGGCCATGGGCCAGGTGCTGGCCGACAACCTGCGTGAGGGCGATGTGCTGGCGCGTTGGGGCGGTGAAGAGTTTTTGGCGCTGATGCCCGCCAGCCCGCTGGACGCCGCCCGCGCCACGGCCGAACGCATCCGCGCTGCCGTGGCCCACGCGCCGCTGTCCGTGGGCCCTGCGCCCATCACGCTGACGCTGTCGTTTGGTGTGGCCCAGGTGCACGGGCCCGACGATCTGCAGGCCGCCATTGCCCGCGCAGACCAAGCGCTGTACGCCGCCAAACACGCAGGGCGCAACCGGGTGCAGCTGGCGGGTGAAAGCGCCACCGATGCAGTGGCGGCCAGCGCTTAGGGCAACGCTGAATAAGTCCCCGCAGTGGCGCGCACCCTGATTTGGGATGAGATGCAAGGCGCAAACCACAGCGATAGCCGTAGCTATCGCGAGGATTTGCAACGCGGCAGACCGCCCAAAGCAGGGGTGCGCGGTGCGCGAGGGACTTGTTCAGCGTTGCCTTAGATACGCTGGCTCGGCGGTTCAACCGTTGCGGCGTGCGGCCTCGTACAGGCCCTGTACCTTGGGCACGTTCAGCTCCAGCTCGCGGATGCGCGCAGGGCCTGAAGGGTGGGTGGACAAAAATGCCAGCCCGCCTTGCTTGCTGCCGCTGGCGTTGCCCATCTTCTGCCACAGGCTCACGGCGGCCGATGGCTGGTAGCCCGCGCGCGCAGCCAGCTCCAGCCCCACCAGGTCGGCCTCGCTTTCGTCCGAGCGGCTGAACTGCAGCGTGAGCAACTGCCCGCCCAAGCCCGCTGCCGCCTGCCCCAGGTCGCCCAGCCCCAGCAGCTGCGAGCCCAGGCGCAGCGCCAGGTTGGTGCCCTGCGTCTTGGCGATGCGCTCGCGCGCATGTTCACGCAGCGCGTGGGCCATCTCGTGGCCCATGACCATGGCGGTTTCGTCGTCGGTGAGCTTGAGCTGGTCGAGGATGCCGGTGTAGAACGCAATCTTGCCGCCGGGCATACAAAACGCATTGATCTGCGAACTGCCGATGAGGTTGACCTCCCAGCGCCACTGGCGAGCGCGGTCGTTCCAGGGCGTGGTGTACGGGATCAGCCGCTTGGCGATGGCGTGCAGGCGCTGCAGCTGGGGGTGGTTGTCGGGCGCCAGCGCGCGCTTGGCGCGGGCCTGCTCCAGCATTTGGCGGTACTGCTGCGCGGCAGACTGCTCCAGCGTCTCGGCGGGCACCAGCTTGCGCAGGCTGGAGGCTGAGCCCACGTCCACCTGCGCCAGCACCGGCGCAGCCGCGCTGGCGCCCGCAGCCAGCAGGAACGCGCGGCGTGCGGACCAAGGGGACGACGGCGCGACGGAAGGAGCGGGGCAGAAAAGACACATACAAGGCAATCCCAGAAGGAATAATGAGCAGCGCTGGCACACAACACACCCAAGAACACACCAGAGCCTGCCGCGCAGATGGAGGCTGACAGGATGGCTACAAGGGTGCGTCGGCGATGATAGACAAAACCCCCGCTCGCCCATGTCAGACACCTCCACATCTTCCACCCCCAGCCTCGCTCCCGCTACCGCCGCAGACAAGCCCCCGCGTACCCCTTGGCTGCAAACCCTGCGTGTGTACCTGGAGCCCGCCAGCCTGCGCATGCTGACGCTCGGCTTTTCAGCTGGGCTGCCGCTGCTGCTGGTGCTGGGCACGCTGAGCTTTCGCCTGCGCGAGGCGGGCATCGACCGCAGCACCATCGGCTACCTCAGCTGGGTGGGCCTGGCCTACGGCTTCAAGTGGGTGTGGGCGCCGCTGGTGGACCGCATGCCCATCCCGGGGCTCACACGGCTGCTGGGGCGGCGGCGCAGCTGGCTGCTGCTGGCGCAGCTGGTGGTGGTGGCGGGCCTGGTGGGCATGGCACTGGCCGACCCGCGCCTGACCCTAGGGCCCATCGTGTGGTGCGCGCTGGCCGTGGCGTTTGGCTCGGCCACGCAAGACATCGCGCTCGACGCCTTCCGCATCGAATCCGCCGATGCCAACCACCAGGCTGCGCTGGCGGCGTCGTATCAGACGGGTTACCGGCTGGCGATGATCTGGGCCGGAGCTGGCGTGCTGTGGATTGCCGCGCGCTCCGAGGTCGCGCCCGCTGTTGGCCAAGCCATCGCACAAGGTGCCGCCGCGTACCAGAACGGCGCCTGGCAGGCCGCGTACCTGGCCATGGCCGCGTCGATGGTGGTGGGCGTGGTCACCGTGCTGTTCTCGCGCGAGCCTGCGCCGGTGGCGCTGCCTCCCGCCAAGAACGCTGCCGAGTGGATCCAGGGCGCGCTGGTGGCCCCGTTTGCCGACTTTCTGCGCCGCTATGGCTGGCATGCGGCGCTGATTCTGGCGCTGATTGCCGTGTACCGCATCAGCGATGTGGTGATGGGCATCATGGCCAACCCGTTCTACGTGGACATGGGCTACACCAAGGACGAAGTGGCCGCCGTGACCAAGATCTACGGTGTGATCATGACGCTCGCGGGCGCCTTCGTGGGCGGCGTGTTGTCCATGCGCTTTGGCGTGATGCGCATCCTGATGCTGGGCGCCATCCTGAGCGCCGCCAGCAACCTGCTGTTTGCCTGGCTGGCGGGCCACGGGCACGACGTGACGGCGCTGATTGCCGTGGTGTCGGCCGACAACCTGGCCAGCGGCATTGCCTCGGCCGCGTTCATCGCCTACCTGTCGAGCCTGACCAACGTGAGCTACTCGGCCACGCAGTACGCGCTGTTCAGCTCGATGATGCTGCTGCTGCCGAAGTTTGTGGCGGGCTTCTCGGGCGACTATGTGGATGCGTTTGGCTACGCCCAGTTCTTCACCTCCACGGCGCTGCTGGGGCTGCCGGTGCTGGTGCTGGTGTGGCTGGCTTCACGCATCCAGAAGGTCGGTGGCGCCTGATTCATATGCCCAGACAGCTACCAAATCAATAGCAAATTCTGAAGCCTCTCGCCACCCGGTTTACCGGAACTTTACGGGGGCTTCAACACGGGGAGACGGCTCTACCGGACCATGAAGACCGTTTCAAAGCCTCGCCACTACACTGCCGCCATGAGCTCCCAACTGCTGATGATCGAAGACGACGCCCGCCTCGCGCAGATGGTGGGCGAGTATCTGGGCCAGTCGGGCCTGCAGGTCACGCACCGAGCCGATGGCAAGAGTGGCCTGGCGCAGCTGCAGGGCCCTGATGCCGGCCCGCTGCCCGACCTGGTGATCCTGGACCTGATGCTGCCCGACATGGATGGACTGGAAGTGTGCCGCCGCATCCGCTCGCTGCAGGGCAACGCGGCGCAGGTGCCGGTGCTCATGCTCACCGCCAAGGGCGACCCGATGGACCGCATCATCGGCCTGGAGCTGGGCGCTGACGACTACCTGCCCAAGCCCTTTGAGCCCCGCGAGCTGCTGGCCCGCATCCGCGCCATCCTGCGCCGGCGCACGGACGGCGGCGGTGCGGCCGCTGCCACCCAGGTGCTGCGCTTTGGCACGCTGGAGATCGACCGCGACGCGCGCACCGTGACCGTGGCGGGGCAGCTGGCGGACCTCACCTCCTACCAGTTCGACCTGCTGGTGGCATTGGCCGAGCGCGCGGGCCGGGTGCTCACGCGCGACCAGATCATGGAGGCCGTGCGCGGCCGCGAGCTGGAGGCGTTTGACCGCTCCATCGACGTGCACATGGGCCGCATCCGCGCGGCCATCGAGCAGGACGCCAAGAACCCGCGCCGCATCCTCACGGTGCGCGGTGTCGGCTATGTGTTTGCCAAGCAGCAAGATTGACCGCTGACGCAGGCCCCTGCTGCCTGCGCTGCCGCCCCACGCATGTCCCTGTCCAACCCCTTCTCCCGCCGCCTGTATCTGCGCATCTGGCTCGCCGTGGTCGGCGGCATGGCGGTGCTGACGCTCACCGTGGGCTGGGCCTGGCGCATCGCCGAGGAGCAAAAGGCCCAGAACAACCAGCCGTTTGTGCCGCCCTCGCGCGAGATGGCGGTGCGCGACCCGTCGGGCAACCTGGTGCTGCGCGGCATGGCCACACGCCAGCCGTCCGAGCCGGGCGAGGTGGTGGAATTCCACATCGAGGCAGAAAACGGCCAGATCTTCACCCTGCAGATGGCGCCGCGCCAGCCCCGCATGGGCCGCAACGGCGGCCGACCCGGTGGCCCCGGCCAGGACGAGGCCGCATTCTGGACCCGGCCGCCCTTTGGCTTCTTGTGGCTGCTGGGCATCGTGGGCCTGGCAGTGGCGGTGGGGGTGTACCCCATCATCCGCCGCCTCACGCAGCGGCTGGAGGCCTTGCAGCGCAGCGTGAAGAAGTTTGGCGAGGGTGACCTGTCGGTGCGCGTGCCCGAGCAAGGCCAGGACGAGGTGGCCGACCTCGCACGGCAGTTCAATGCGGCGGCCGAGCGTGTGGAAACCCTGGTCAAGTCGCACAAGTCGCTGCTGGCCAATGCCTCGCACGAGCTGCGCTCGCCCCTGACCCGCATCCGCATGGGGCTGGAGCTGATGGGCGGCCAGCAGCCCTCGCCTGCGTTCCGCGAAGAGATCCTGCGCAACATCGCCGAGCTGGACCAGCTGGTGGACGAGATCCTCCTGGCCAGCCGCCTGGACGCGCGCGAGGCCGACGTGGGCACGGTGGAACTGGTGGACCTGATTGGCCTGGCCGCCGAGGAATGCGCCCGCGTGGACGCCGATCTGGACGTGAGCGCCAGCCCCGATTCGCTGGAGGTGCGTGGCGTGGCCAAGCTGCTGCGCCGGGCCATCCGCAACCTGCTGGAAAACGCACGCCGCTACAGCACGGGCGAGATCACTGTGGTGGTACACCGCCGCCAGGGGCGCGCCGAGGTGCATGTGTGCGACCACGGCCCGGGCGTACCGCCCAGCCAGCGCGAGCGCATCTTCGAGCCCTTCTACCGCCTGCCGGGCGCGAGCGAGCGAGCGGGCGGCGTGGGCCTGGGGCTGGCGCTGGTGCGGTCGATTGCCGGGCGCCACAACGGCACCGTGCACTGCCAGGACCGCTCCGATGGCGACAGCGGCGCGTGTTTTGTGCTGGCGCTGCCGCTGGCACCGTCCACGCACTGATCGAGAAGGGAACAGGCGTGCGAATCAGCGCGCTGCCGGGCTTGGCGCCAGGGGCCAGCGCCAAGCCATGGCGGCAAACAGCACCGCACCCACACCGAGCGCTGCGGCCGCCACGGCCAACCCGTAGACAAAGCCCTGCCCCTGCGTGGCAGCGTGGTGCAGCATCCACGCCACCATGGGCGGGCCTACGATCTGGCCGATGCCGTAGGCGGCCGTGAGCAGCCCCGGAAAACTGTCGCCCGCCTCAGGCCACACCCGCCGCGCCTCTTGCAGCGCATAGAAGGTGATGGCAGTGAAAGGCAAGCCCAGCAGCAGGCTGCCCAGCGCAAACCCCGCAGGCCCCGGCCACACCAGACTGAGCGCAATGGCCCCGGCCTGCACCACGTAGGCCGCCATCAGCAGCCAGCGCCGGTCCCACGCGGCTGGGGTGCGGGTGGACAACGCTGCGCCCAGCGCCACCCCGGCACCAAACAGCGGCCAGAACAGGTCGGGCCAGGGCGACCCGGCAGGCAGCGCCGCGCGCGCAATCACCGGCAAAAAGGTGGCGGTGACGATGTACCCCAGCCCCGCAAGCCCATAGGCGAGTGTGAGCCCTGCGCGCGCCCAGAATCCGTGGCCGGGGGTGGATCCGTCCACCACCGGTGCGGTGGCCGCAGCCGACGCGGGCATCGCCACCCCTTGCAGCACGGGCCAGATGGCGGCGCACAGCCCCACACTCAGCAGCCCGAACACCGCCCAGCCCGCTGCGGCAGGCCACTGCAGCGCCACCATGGCGCTGGCCGACAGCCCGGTGAGCACGATGCCCAGCCCAGGGCCACAAAAGATCAGCCCACCGAGCGCAGCCTGGCCCAGCGCCACCAGCCGCAGCATGCACCACACCGAGACGTTCAAAAACACCAGCGCACTCGCCACGCCTGCCGCAAACCGCAGTGCGGGCCAGGCACCCAGCAGCGGCAGCGCCATGCCCAGCGTGAGCAGCACCGTGGCCGCCAGCCCCCAGCGCGCCAGTCGCGCCGCATGCCACCGCTGCCGTGCACGCGGCGCCACCCAGGGCAGCGCCATGCAGGCCAACGCCCCGATCAGGTACCCAAGGTAATTGGCCGTGGCCAGCCAGCTGCCGCCCGCCAGCGTGACCACGCCGTCGTGCAGCATCATTGGTAGCAGCGGGGTAAAGGCAAACCGGCCCACGCCCATCGCCACCGCCAGCGCGGCCATCCCCGCCAGCGCTACGGACAGGGGGCGGTCTTGGGGGGCGAGGCGCGGTTCCATGCGGGCGGTTTCCAGTCTATGATTCTTTTTTGAGATTTATTTTTTACTAATCATCTCATAACAAGAATCATGATGGATTTTGCCGCCCTCGAAATTTTCCGGGCCGTGGCGCAGGAAGGCAGTGTCACCCGCGCGGCCGAGCGACTGGGCCGTGTGCAGTCCAACGTGACCACACGCGTGCAGCAGCTGGAGGAGCAACTCGGCGCCACGCTGTTCCTGCGCGAGGGCAAGCGCATGGTGCTGACACCTGCCGGGGAGGCGCTGCGCTGCTATGCCGACCGCCTGCTGGCGCTGGCCGAAGAAGCGCGCCAGTCGGTGCACCCCCACGAGCCCAGCGGCCGACTGCGCCTGGGCGCCATGGAAAGCACGGCCGCCGCACGCCTGCCCCAGCCGCTGGCCCGGCTGCACGCACAGTGGCCGGGGCTGGTGCTGGAGCTGTCCACCGCCCCCTCGCGCCAGCTGGTGGAGCAGGTGCTGGCCCACACCATCGACTGCGCACTGGTGGCCTGGCCGCCGCCGGGCATCGACACCGACGCGCCGGTGGAGCGCACCGCCGTGTTTGCCGAGGCCCTGCTGCTGGCCCTGCCCGCCGACCACCCGCCCGTGCACACGCCCCAGGACCTGCAGCTGGACACCCTGGTCGCCTTCAGCCCAGGCTGCACCTACCGCCGCATGGGTGAGGCTTTCCTGCAGCAGAAGGACGGCAGCCCGCCGCGCGTGCTGGAACTGGCCTCGTACCACGCCATCCTGGCCTGCGTGGCTGCCGGGCGCTGTGCGGGGGTGGTGCCCCAGGCCGTGATCGACCTGATGCGCGAACCGCCTGCCCTGCGCCTGGTGCCTTTGGCCACCTGCGACACAGTGCTGGTGCGCCGGCGCGGCTACCAGTCGCCCGCGCTGGACGCGCTGCACGCCGCGCTGACTGCCGGCGAAGCGCCGCGCCCCACTGCATCCACCTGACCCCTTTTCCACAGATCGCACAAGGAGCCCGCATGCCCGCCGCCTTCACCACCCACCTGGGCCTTGCGCTGCCCATCATCCAGGGCCCGATGACCGGGTCGGACACGCCCGCCCTGGCCGCCGCCGTGTCCGAGGCCGGCGGCCTGGGCATGCTGGGCTGCGGCATGCGCTCGCCTGCTGCCATGGCCGAGGCCGCCGCCGAAGTGCGCCGCCGCACCGACCGGCCCTTTGGCATGAACCTGTTTGTGCAGGCCACGCCCACGCCCGACGACGCCACTGTGCAGGCCGCGCTGCAGCGCCTGGCGCCGTTCTATGCCGAGTTCGGCCTGGTGCCCGAGCGGCCCGCGCAGTGGTGCGAGGACTTTGCCGCGCAGTTCGACGCCCTGGTGGCCGCACGCCCTGCGGTGGCCAGCTTCACATTCGGCATCCTCACGGCGGCGCAGGTGGCCAGGCTGCAGGCCGTAGGCAGTTACGTGATCGGTACTGCCACCACGCTGGCCGAGGCGCAGGCCTGGGCCGCCGTGGGCGCGGATGCCGTGTGCGCCTCTGGCATGGAAGCCGGGGGGCACCGGGGCACGTTCCTCACTCCGACACAGCCCGGCGCCACCGGGGCAGCGCCGTCGTTGGCCGACTTTGCGGCCAGCATGGTGGGCACGCTGCCGCTGGTGGCGCAGTGCGTGCAGGCCCTGTCCATCCCGGTGATTGCTGCGGGCGGCATCATGGACGGGCGCGGCATTACAGGGGCCCTCGCGCTGGGCGCCCAGGCGGTGCAAATGGGCACGGCATTCCTCACCTGCCCCGAGTCGGCCATTGGCACCGCCTACCGCGAGGCCCTGACACGCGCCCAGGCCACCGACACGCGCACCACCCGCATCTTCTCGGGCCGGCCGGCACGCGGCATTGTCAACCGCATGATGCAAGCCCTGCAGGCCGACGAGGCCACCGTGCCGCCCTACCCCGTGCAGAACGCGCTGACCGGCGCGCTGCGCCGCGCGGCCGCCCAGGCGGGCCAGGCCGACTGCCTGTCGCTGTGGGCAGGCCAGGGGGTGGCCCAGGTGCGGCCCATGCCAGCGGCGCAGCTGGTGGCATTGTTGGCCCAGGAGTGGCAGCAGGCCACCGCGCCGCGTGGCAACTCCCCTATCGGCCACCAATAACTATTATTTTTATAGCACCAGGGGCATATTGAACTAGCGCTTGCGGCAAAAAACGCCCCAGAACCCGCGCAGTAGCCTCCCCGATATGAGCAGGGCACTAAAAACTGGCGCGCTGTGAAACCCGTGCCACCGTGGAACTGGCTTTGCCAGGCCACGGGTGGCGTCCCCTGGGGGGAAGGCGCCGCAGGCGACTCAGGGGGGCTTCACTGCCTCCAGGGCAGTTCGCGCGCAGGGCCCTGGATCATGGGTGGCTGGGCATTGAGGGTTTCGCCCGCCAGCACCCGTTCGTACATGCGGAGGTAGTTGCGTGCCATGCGCTCGGCGCCAAAGTGCTCCACCACATGCTGGTGGCAGGAGCGCGGGTCAAAGCGGTTGCCCCGCACCGCCTCGGCCAGCACCGACGCCTGGTCTGACAGCACGCCGCAGTGCACGGGCACCAGCTCGGGCAAGGCGCCGTAAGGCGTGGAGAACACGGGACAGCCGAAGTACAGGCTTTCGATCACCGCCAGCCCGAACGGCTCGTGCCAGCGCACCGGAAAGATCAGCCCGCGCGAGGCGTTGAGCAGACCCGTCTTCTGCGTGCCGCCCACCATGCCGTGGAAGTGGATCTTGCGCGACAGCGTCCAGCGAAAGCCGCGCTTGAAGTTGATGCGGTTGCCGCCCAGCACGTCCAGCTCCACCCCGGCCATCTTGGCCACCTTGATGGCGCCGCGCACGTTCTTCACGCCCCAGGCCGCCTTGCCCAGGAAGTGGTAGTGCGAGCGCGGGCGGTCAAAGTCCACCGGGCCATAACCGGCCCAGTCCAGCCCGTTGTAGACGAACTCGCTGGAGCCATAGCGCGCCGCGTGGTCGCGCGACAGGAACACCGTGTTGCGCGGCAGCGGCTTGGGCTTGCGGGCGTTGCCGTGCTCAGTCACCAGGTAGGGCTTGGACAGCTCGGAGCGCGGGTTGAACTGAAAGTGCGTGATGTCCACGTCGGCCGGGATCTGCCCCTCCCACGGCTCGTCCGGCCGGATGGGCAGCACCTGGCCGAAGTCGCAGGTCGAGCCCTCGGGCACCAGGTAGCTCACGCGGTGGCCCTGCTGCACCAGCGTCTTGCCCAGGTCCCAGATCACGCGCTCGGTACCGCCGTAGCCGTACACCGGGATGGGAGAGTTGTTGACCAGCAGGATGTGCATGGCAGAGGTCCTTCAGGAAAGGGAGGCTGCGGCTTGCCCGGGCGTTTGCAGCCGCAGGCGCTCGCGGCCTTGCAGGATGGCCAGCACCAGCATGCCCATGAACAGGTAGAACATGGTGCCGCTGTTGTGCCCCAAAAACACCTGGGTGGTGCCAAAGCCCATATACGACACGGGCAGCAGCACCCCGATCATGCGCAGGCACAGCCCATCAGCATCGAGCACACCCGCAGCCCCCGGGAACACGCGGCGCCGCGTGGGCCAGAACAGCACCAGCGGTACCCCATAAAAAATCAGCAAGACCACCACGCCAGGGATGCCGCGCTTGGCAAAGATGTCCAGCAGCTCGTTGTGGGCGTGGCTGAACTGCAAAACAATCGGGTGGGCCTCGCCGGCAGCCACGCGGCGCTGCTTTTCGGCCTCGTAGCCGTAGCGTCCCCAACCGGTCCAGGGGCGGTCCAGGCCCATGCGCCAGGCCAGCCCCCAATGCGCCAGACGCTGGCCGACCGAACTGGCCGCATCGCCCCGCGACTCGTACTGCGTGATCTCCTGCCGCGCCTCATCCACGCGCAGGCGCACCTCGTTGGCCTTGAAGGCCATCAGGCCCACAGCCCCTAAAACAACCAGCACGGCACCGACGATGGCCCTGCGGGGTTGGCCGGAGCGCCCCTGGAGCCAGACGCACAGCAGCAGCGCCATGGGCAACACCACCCAGCCCCCGCGCGACTCGGACAGCAGCGATCCTTCCAGCCCCAGCAGAATGCCCACCGCCCAGCCCGCACGTTGCCAGGGCTTCCAGCGGTCCCACAGCACCAGCAGCGCCACCGAGCACATCAACCCCAGCAGCAGGCTGAGCCCGCCGTACTGGATCGCATTGGTAAAGCCATTGGCGCGTGGCAGGTGCAGCACCAGAGCCTGGTACATGCCGATCAGGCCCGCCCCGCAGGCGCCCACCGCGATACCGGCCCAGAGCCAGCGCACCCGCGGGGGATAGGCCAGCACGTACAGCAGGCAAGACAGCGCCAACAGGTATTTGGCGGGCCGGTCCAGGTTGGACCAGCTGCCCTGGGCCGGGTCAAAGTCCAGCGCCCAGACCGTGCCCATCGCCACGATGGAGCCAAAAAGCAGCCAGGCATCGCGCCCTGGCCGACGTCGCAGCCACACTCCGGCGGTGGCTAGGCTGCACAACAGCAGCACCACCGCTCCCCAGGAGTAGCCCGAGCGCACCCACAGCGCCAGGCCCGGCACCATGAACGCCGCCACGCCCGACAGGCGCACAAAAAGATCGTCAGCTTTGGTCAACGGCGCACGCTCTCACTCAGTTGCTGGTGGTCGTACTCCAGGGCGGCATACCGGAAGAACGCCTCCAGCGCCACAAACAGGCAATACAAAAAACCTGCCCCGCCACACAGAAAACCCAGGCGGAACACATACAGGCGCAGGAACATGCTGGTGCCCGAGGCCAGGCCGCGCACCACGCCGCCCTTCTTGCCGGTCGCGGCCCGCTTGGCCGCCCCCAACATCGCGTACTGCGTGAGCTTTTCCAGGCTGCCGCGCACGGTGGTGCGCGAGTAGTGCAGCAGCCGCGCTTCGATCAGGCGGCGCGGCACGGCGCCATCGCCCGGTGGTGGCAACAGTTCGGCCTGCTCGTGCACCACGCCCGTGAACTCGCGGACCATGGCGCGCACAAACAGGCGCTCGATCTGCGATTGCGAGCGAAAGTACTTGAGTTCGTGCCCATAGGCCACCATGCGCCAGCGGATGGTCCACACGGCCTGCGCACCCGAGCGCACGATGGCCTGCAGTTCCTGGGCGAACGCCGGTGTCATCACCTCGTCGGCATCCAGAAAGAAGATGTAGTCCCCCCGCGCATGGGCCAGCAGCCGGTTGCGCTGCACGGCAAAGCCCTTCCAGTCGGGGTAGCTGTGGACTTCCGCGCCCAGGCGCTGGGCGATGGCCACGGTGTCATCCGTGCTGCCGCTGTCCACCACCAGCAACTGGTCGGCAAACGCGGCGCTTTGCAGGCAGGCTTCGATGCGGTGCGCCTCGTTGAGGGTCAGCACCGCCACGGTCAACGTGGGCGGCGCCGCTGCGCCGCCGGTTGCAACTGGCATCAACCCATCAACCGGTCAGTGGCCAGCGTGCACATGCTCTCCGGCCTTCAGCCGGTACACCGTGCCGCAGTAAGGGCACTTGGCCTCGCCGGTGCGGGCCACGTCCAAATACACCTTGGGGTGGCTGTTCCACAGCTTCATGTCGGCCTTGGGGCTGGGGCAAAAGACGCCGCCTTGGGCGTTCAGGTCTTTGGCCAGGAGTTCAACGGTTGCTTGCGACATGTTCTTCAGACCTTGCTCAGCCAGTGGGCGTATTTGGGGTTGCGGCCACCGACGATGTCGAAGAAGGCGCTCTGGATTTTTTCGGTGATGGGGCCGCGCGATCCGCTGCCCAGCTCGATCCGGTCGAGTTCGCGGATGGGCGTCACTTCTGCGGCCGTGCCGGTGAAGAAGGCCTCGTCGGCGATGTACACCTCGTCGCGCGTGATGCGCTTTTGCACGATCTCCAGGCCCAGGTCCTTGGCAATGTGGAACACCGTGTTGCGGGTGATGCCATTCAGGGCACCGGCCGACAGGTCGGGCGTGTAGATCACGCCGTTCTTGACCACAAAGATGTTTTCGCCCGCGCCTTCGGACACAAAGCCCGAGCTGTCCAGCAGCAGAGCCTCGTCGTAGCCGTCGTCCGTGGCTTCCATGTTGGCCAGGATGGAGTTGGTGTAGTTGCTCACCGCCTTGGCCTGCGTCATGGTGATGTTGACGTGGTGGCGGGTGTAGCTGCTGGTCTTGACGCGGATGCCACGCTTGAGGCCTTCCTCACCCAGGTAGGCGCCCCAAGCCCAGGCAGCCACCATCAGGTGAATCTGATTGCCCTTGGGCGAGACGCCCAGCTTTTGCGAGCCGATCCAGGTCAATGGGCGCAAGTAGCAGGATTCGAGCTTGTTTTCACGCACCACGGCTTTCTGGGCCTCGTTCACTTCTTCCTTGGTGAACGGGATCTTCATGCGCAGGATCTTGGCGCTGTTGAAGAGGCGGTCGGTGTGCTCTTCCAGGCGGAAGATCGCCGTGCCGTTGGCGGTGTTGTAGGCGCGCACGCCTTCGAAGGCGCCGCAGCCGTAGTGCAGGGTGTGGGTCAGCACATGGATCTTGGCGTCGCGCCAATCGACCATCTGGCCGTCCATCCAGATCTTGCCGTCACGGTCGGCCATCGAGGGAACTACGGGGCTCATGGGTGTCCTTTGGTTGCTGTGGGTCGCAAAAGCAGGATTTTACGGGCCCCCAGCCCGCCAGGAACGGCCGCCCGCCCGTGCAGCGCAGCAAACCCGCCGGAACCCGGTCGAGGCCTAAGCCCCCTGGGCGGGGGTGTCAGCGTCTGCCGGTGGGCGCTCCAGCGTCCACTTCACCAGCTTGCCCTGGCGAAATTCACAGGTCACGTGCGAACGGGTGCCGTCGGTCCAGCGGTAGATCTCCGGGTCGGCCCCTTCGGCCGACAGCAGCTCGCCCAGCGCCTGCGTCATGGCCACCACATGCATCAGGTTCACGCCCTCGGCCAGCCGCGCATTGAGCATCACGGCGCTGCCTACGTAGCCGATGGGGCGCTTGGCGGCCTTCTTCATCACATTGACCAGCCGCGTGAAGTGCAGCAGCGCCCACATGACCAGCCCGCCCAGGACCGCCGCTACGCCCGCCCAGCCATAGGCCGAGAAACCAAAAACGATCAGGGCCACCGCCCCCAGGGGCACCAGGATGTTGCGCAAATTCATGGGCCCGATTGTCATACGGCGGCGCACCGGCGGCGCTGTGGGCATTGCGTAGAGAGGGTTACAAGCCGCGGACCACGTCCATGGCCTCCTCCACACGCTCCACAGCGTGGATGGTCAGGCCCTCGATGGGCTTTTTGGGCGCGTTGGCCTTGGGCACCACGGCCACGCTGAAGCCCAGCTTGGCAGCCTCCTTCAATCGCTCCTGCCCCCGGGGCGCAGGCCGCACCTCGCCCGCCAGGCCTACCTCACCAAACGCCAGGAAGCCCCGGGGCAGCGCCTTGCCGCGCAGGCTGGACGTGATGGACAACATCACCGCCAAATCGGCCGCAGGCTCGCTGATGCGCACACCGCCCACCGCGTTCACAAACACGTCCTGGTCCATGCACGCCACGCCCGCGTGGCGGTGCAGCACGGCCAGCAGCATGGCCAGGCGGTCCTTGTCCAGGCCCACACTCAGGCGCCGGGGGCTGGGGCCGCCGCTGTCCACCAGGGCCTGGATCTCGACCAGCAGGGGGCGTGTGCCCTCCAGCGTCACCATCACGCAGCTGCCGGGCACGGGCTCGGAGTGCTGACTCAAGAAGATGGCGCTGGGGTTGCTCACGCCCTTGAGGCCCTTTTCGGTCATGGCGAACACGCCAATCTCGTTGACGGCGCCAAAGCGGTTCTTGATGGCGCGCACCAGGCGGAACTGGCTGTGGGTATCGCCTTCGAAGTACAGCACCGTGTCCACCATGTGCTCCAGCACGCGCGGCCCGGCCAGAGCGCCCTCTTTGGTCACATGGCCCACCAGAATCACGGCGATGCCCGTGCCCTTGGCCATGCGCGTGAGGTGCGCTGCGCATTCGCGCACCTGGGCGACCGAACCCGGTGCGCTGGTGAGCTGGTCGGAATAGGTGGTCTGGATGGAGTCGATGACGACCACGGCCGGTTGCGTGGCGTCCACCGTGGCCAATATTTTTTCGAGCTGGATCTCGGCCAGCAACTGCACCTGACTGCCCTCGATGCCCAGGCGGCGTGAGCGAAGCGCCACCTGCGCGCCGCTTTCCTCGCCCGTCACGTACAGCGTGGGCAAGCCCGCGCGCTGCAGCGCGTCCATGGCCTGCAGCAGCAGGGTGGATTTGCCAATGCCCGGGTCGCCGCCAATCAGCACCACGCCGCCCTCCACAATGCCGCCGCCCAGCACGCGGTCCAGCTCGTCGATGCCGCTGGGGGTGCGGGCCACGTCCTGGGCCTCAATGGCCGCCAGCGGCAGCACGGGTTGCGCGTTGGCCAGGCCCGCGTAGCCTTGCGGCGCACTCAGGCGGTTCTTGCCCGGCCCGGCCTCGGCCACCTGCTCGATCAGCGTGTTCCAGGCGCCGCAGGACGGGCATTTGCCCAGCCAGCGCGGGCTGGTGCCGCCGCATTCGGTACAGGTGAACGTGGTTTTTTCTTTGGCCATGGCAGGTGTCGGTGGGCGAACGCAAAAGCAGGGGCAGCCGACTATAGCGACCCGCCCCGCACACAAAGACAACAGCCCGTACGATGGCGGGCTTGGCACCGCACGGAGTTGACATTGCAGACACCCACCAACCGCTTCAAACAGGCCATGGCCCAGGGCCAGGCGCAAATCGGCCTCTGGCTCGGACTGGCCAACGGCTACAGCGCCGAAATCCTCGCGGGCACCGGCTACGACTGGCTGCTGGTCGATGGCGAGCACGCGCCCAACGACCTGCGCTCCATCCTTCACCAGCTGCAGGCCATCGCCAGCGCCACCAGCGCCCTGCCGCCAGGCGTGCAGGCGCCTCACCCTATCGCCCGGGTGCCGGTGGGTGACACGGCACTGATCAAGCAGTACCTGGACATCGGCGCCCAGACCCTGCTGGTGCCCATGGTCGATACCCCCGAGCAGGCCCAGCAACTGGTGCGCGCCACACGCTACGCGCCCGAAGGCGTGCGCGGCATGGGCAGCGCGCTGGCCCGCTCGTCGCGCTGGCAGGCCTACCCGCAGTATGTGCACGAGGCCAACCAGCAGATCTGCCTGCTGGTGCAGGCCGAGACCGTGGAAGCCATGGCCAACCTCGACGCGATTGCCGCCACGCCCGGTGTGGACGGCGTGTTCATCGGCCCGGCCGACCTGTCGGCCTCGATGGGCCACCCCGGCAACCCAGGGCACCCGGATGTGCAGGCCGCCATCCACGACGGCATCGCGCGCATCCTGCGCGCGGGCAAGGCGCCGGGCATTCTGGCCACCACCGAATCGCAGGCGCGCCAATGGCTGGCGGCTGGAGCGCTGTTTGTGGCCGTGGGCGTGGACACCATGCTGCTGGTGAGCGCTGCGCAGGAGCTGCTGGCCCGCTACCGCAGCGCGGCCGACGCCGCCCCCAACCGGCCCGCAGGCTACTGAACTTTTCTTCTTTCAGACCCGAGGACAGACATCCATGAAAGCATGTATTTACGGCGCAGGCGCCATCGGCGGCTGGCTGGGCGTGGCCCTGGCGCAAGCGGGCCACACCCTCAGTATGGTGGCGCGGGGCGACACGCTGCGCGCACTGCAGGCCGATGGCTTGCGTCTGCGGCGCCCCGACGGCACGCTGGCGCAGGTGGCCGTCACGGCCCACAACGACCCGGCAGCCCTGGGCGTGCAAGACCTGGTGGTGGTCGCCGTCAAGGCCCCTGGCCTGCCTGACGTGGCGCGTGCCATGGCGCCGCTGATCGGGCCCGACACCATCGTGCTCACGGCCATGAACGGCGTGCCGTGGTGGTTCCTTGACGGCTTTGGCGGTGCGGCGCAGGGGCATGCCCTTGAATCCGTGGACGCGGGGGGCGTGATTGCCCAGGCCGTCCCGGCGCGCAACGTGGTGGGCAGTGTGGTGCACACCAGCTGCTCGCTGGAGGCTCCGGGTTTCGTCCGCCAGCACTTTGGCAACCGCCTCATCGTGGGCGAGCCGGACGGCAGCCGCAGCCCGCGCCTGCAAGCACTGGCCGACACGCTGCAGCGCGGTGGCATCGATGTGGAGGTGAGCACCACCATCCAGAAAGACATCTGGTTCAAGCTGTGGGGCAACCTCACAGTCAACCCCATCAGCGCCCTGACGGGTGCCACCACCGACCGCATCCTGGACGACGACCTGGTGCGCGGCTTTGTGAGCGCGGTGATGCTGGAGGCCAAGGCCATTGGCGAAAAGCTGGGCCTGCCGATCGACCAGCAGCCCGAGGACCGCCACGCCGTCACGCGCAAGCTGGGCGCGTTCAAGACCTCGATGCTGCAGGACGTGGAGGCGGGCAAGCCCATGGAGATCGACGCCCTGGTGGGCGCCGTGCGCGAGCTGGGGCAGATCACCCACACGCCCACGCCCCACACCGATGCTTTGCTGGGCCTGGTGCGGCTGATGGCGCGCACACGCGGCCTGTACTGAGAGCGGCTAACAAAACTCTTCTGGCGTCGTTGCTGTGTCTTGTCGTACTGCTCGTACTGCCTGCGACACAGCGCCTAGCCAGAACCGCTTCGCTGAGTTTTGTTAGCCGCTCTGAGTCATCTCAAGCAATATCGGCTGCAGGCGCTAGTGGAATATGCGCAGGCAGCTATTCAATTGATAGCATATTAACCATGACCCAACTCACGCTGTACTACACCCCCGGCACCTGCGCGCAGGCCGTTCGCATCGCTCTGGAAGAAGCGGGCGCCCCCTACGACCTGGTGCGCGTGGACTTCGCGGCCGGCCAGCAACGCACACCCGAATACCTGGCGGTGAACCCCAAGGGCCGCGTGCCCGCACTGGCCACGCCGCAAGGCACGCTGACGGAGACCCCTGCATTGCTGGCCTATGTGGCGCAGAGCTTTCCCGCAGCGCGCCTGGCGCCCGCCGACGCCTACGGCTTTGCGCGTCTGCAGGAGTTCCACAGCTACCTCGCGTCCACCGTGCACATTGCCCACGCCCACCGCCCCCGCGCCAGCCGCTGGGCCGACGAGCCCGAGGCCCAGGCCGCGATGCAGCGCAAGGTGCCGCAGAACATGACCGACTGTTTCAACCTCATCGAAAGCCACTACCTGCCGAACGCGGACCAGGGTCCGTGGGTGATGGGCGAGCAATACACGGTGGCCGACGGCTACCTGTTCACCATTGGCACCTGGCTGCACAGCGACGGTGTGGACATAACCCAGTTTCCGAAGGTGTTTGCACACACGCAGCGCATGCTGCAGCGCCCGGCGGTGCAGCGCGCAATGGCCTGATACGCCCCTTCAGCAGGCGCAAAAAAGCCCCGGTGCTTCGGGTCAGAAGCACCGGGGCTTTTTGTTTGCGACGGGGATCAGTTCACCTTCAAATACCGCCAGTCGATGCGGTTGTCCGCGCGATGGATGATCTCCACCTTCTTGGTACCCGCCCACGGAATCACCTGGTTGTACAGCGGGATGTGCGACACCAGCTCATGCTCCTTGATCAACGCCTGCTCGATCAGGCCGTTGCGCGTCGCAGTGTCCGTCTCCTTCTTCACACGCTCGATCAGCGCGTCCATCTGCGGGTCAGAGAAGCGGCCCAGGTTGAAGTTTCCGTCACCGCCCGCGCCGGGCGAGCGCACCAGCGACTGCAGGCTGTAGAACGCATCAAACGTGGGCACGCCCCAGCCCAGCAGATAGATGCTGGCTTCGTTGCGCTGGATCATCGGAAAGTACGTGGCAAAAGGCAGCGAACGCAGCTTGGCCTTCACGCCCACCTTGGCCCAGTGCGAGGTGATCGCCTGGCACAGCTGTTCGTCGTTGATGTAGCGGCCCGCGCTGCACGCAAAGTCCACCTCAAAGCCGTTGGGGTAGCCCGCATCGGCCAGCAGCTTTTGCGCGGCCTTGGGGTCATAGGGGTAGCGCACGTCGGCCTTCTTGGTCCAGCCGTTCACCTGGTTGGCAATCAGCGTGCCGGTGGGCTGGGCCAGTCCGCGCAGCACCACGCGCTGGATCGACTGGATGTCGATGGCCTGGTACAGCGCCTTGCGCACACGCAGGTCCTTCAGCGGGTTCTTGCCCTTCACGTCCGAGCCGGGCAGCTCGTCGCGGAACTGGTCCAGGCCCAGGAAGATGGTGCGGTACTCCGGCCCCTCCAGCACCTGCAGGTTGGGCGTCTGCTTGATGCGCGCCAGGTCTTGCAGGCTGGGGTCGATCACGAAATCGATTTCACCCGAGAGCAGCGCCGCCGTGCGTGTGGCATCGGCCTTGATGGGGGTGTAGACGATCTCGGTCAGGTTGGTGGGGTACTTGCCCTTGCCCCACCAGTGCGGGTTGGGCTCCAGCACCACGCGCTGGTCGGGCGTCCACTGCTTGAGCTGGTAGGGGCCAGTGCCCAGCGCGTTACGGTGGGCAAAGGTTTCGTCCTTGGTCTTGATGTCCTTGGGCTCGACCGACTTGTTCTTTTCGGCCCAGGCCTTGCTCATGATGCGCAGCTCGGTCAGCTGGTTCACCAACACCGGGTTGGGCAGTTCGGAATGGATGTCGATAGTGTAGGCATCGACTTTTTCCACGCGGTCAATGCCCTGGGTGTAGACGGCGAAGTTGGAGCTTTTAGACTTGGCGCGCTCCAGCGAGAACTTGGCATCGTCGGCCGTGAACTCGCTACCGTCGCTGAACTTCACGCCCTTGCGCAAGGTCAGGCGCAGCTGCGTGGGCTTGATGAGCTTCCACTCGGTGGCCAGCGACGGCTCGGGCTTGAAGGTCTTGCTGTTGTATTCCACCAGCGTGTCGTACACCGCGCCGTGCATGGTGTTGTTCACGCCCACGTTCTGGGTGTGGATGTCCCAGGTGGAAATGTCCACCGAGCGGGACCAGCGGAAGGTGGCGGACTGTGCGGCCAGGGGCAGGGCCGCAACAACGGCGGCGGCCAGGAGAAGGTGTTTGAAGCGCATGGGCGGGAGGATAGGCAAAAACGCCAAAGAATGCTGAATGGCCAGACTATCCCCCAAGCGGCGCTTTTAGAAAACGAACTTATTCTTCTTAGCTTAGAGCCATCACCCCTGCCAGCACCAGCATGGTGGTGGCCGTCACCCCGTCCAGCACCCGCCACGCCGCCGGGGTGGCAAACAATGGCGCCAGCCAGCGGGCGCCCAGGCCGATCAACAAGAACCACAGCGCGCTGGCCAGCGAGCCACCCGCCGCAAACAGTGCACGCCCCCAGGCCGGGTACGGCGTGGCCATGGTGCCCAGCAGCACCACGGTGTCCAGGTAGACATGCGGGTTGAGCCAGGTGAGCGCCACCACCGTGGCCAGCGTGGTGCGCAGGCTGGTGCCGGGGCCGCTGGTGGCCACCAGCAACTGGCCGGGGCGCAAGGCGCGCGCGGCGGTCTGTGCGGCGTAGACCAGCAAAAACAACGCGCCCGCCCAGCGCATAAGCTGCGCCCATTCGGGCCGGGCCAGCAACACGCCGCCCATGCCCCACACGCCCACCTGCAGCAGCACCGCGTCCGACAACGCGCACACCAGCACCACGGGCATCACATGCTCGCGCCGCAGGCCCTGGCGCAGCACAAACGCGTTTTGCGCGCCAATGGCCATGATGAGCATGGCGGTGGATGTGAAACCGTGAACGAAGGCAGTGGAGACCATGGGCACAGATTCTGGCCAAGGGCCTGCGTTGACGCCAGCTATACTTTTTAACGATCCGTCAGAATAGCTAACCATCCATGCAACTCGACTCCGCCCAGCTCAACGCGTTTGCCACGGTGATCGATGAGGGCAGCTTCGAGCGCGCGGCGGCGGTGCTGCATGTCACGCGCTCGGCGGTGTCGCAGCGCATCAAGCTGCTGGAAGAGCGCGTGGGCCAGGTGCTGGTGCGCCGCGCCACCCCCTGCACGCCCACCGAGGCGGGCCAGGCGCTGTACCGCCATGCGCGCGAGGTGGCGCTGAGCGAGGCCGATGCGCTGGCCACCATTGGCGGCGGGCAGCACAGCACCACGCGGCTGGCGATTGGCGTGAATGCCGACTCGCTGGCCACCTGGTTCCCCCACGCCATGGCGCAGGCGGCCGAGGGGCAGGCCATCACCTTCGACATCCATGTGGAAGACCAGGACCATTCGGCCAACCTGCTGCGCGAGGGCCGCGTGATGGCCGCCGTGACGGCCGACCCGCAGCCCGTGCAGGGCTGCCAGGTGCTGCCGCTGGGCACGCTGCGCTACCGCGCGCTCGCAAGCCCTGCGTTCATGGAGCGCCACTTTGCCCAAGGGGTGAACGCCACCACGCTGGCGCAAGCGCCCATGCTGGTGTTCAACCGCAAGGATGCGCTGCAGGCGCGTTTTGTGGGCCGCATCACGCGCCGCAAGCTCGCACCACCCGTGCACTGGCTGCCCGAGGCCCACGCCTTCGTCAAAGCCACCCGCGCCAGCCTGGGCTGGGGCATGACGCCCGACCCGCTGGTGGAGGACGACCTGAAGAGCGGCGCCCTGGTCGAGCTGATTGCGAACAAGCCCGTGGATGTACCGCTGTACTGGCAGTGCTGGCGCCTGAATGTGCAGGCGCTGCAGCACGTCACACAGGCGGTACAGCGGGCGGCGGCGCTTACCCTGCTGCGCTGACCAGGTCCTCGTGGTGGTCCGCCGCGCCACGCTTCCAGTAGGCAGAGATGCGCATGCGTTTCGGGTCCACGCCCGGCTTGGCGAGCACGGCGCGGCGCACGGCGGCCATGTCGCTGTGTTCGCCCGCAGCCCAGACAAAGCCCGCGCCGGGTGGCAGCGCCAGGGCTTCGACGGCAGCAGGCAATGCGTTCACCCACTGCAGGTCCACCTGCGCCGCACTCGCCAACACCCGCTGGTCGGCCGGGTTGTTCAGCTGGATGCGCACCGTGGCCACCGCGCTGGCGGGCAGCTCGGCAAGGCGGCGGGCGATGGCGGGCAGCGCGGTTTCGTCGCCCAGCAGCCAGTGCCAGTCAAAGCCCATGGGCACCACCATGCTGCCGCGCGGCCCGGCAATCCCCACCCACTGGCCGACGGCGGCGCTGGCGGCCCAGTCGGTGGCGGGGCCCGCGTCGTGCAGGGCGACTTCAATGTCCAGCTCGCCCGCAGCGGCGTCAAAACGCGCGGGGGTGTAGTCACGCAGCACGGGGCGGGGGCCGTCGAACACGGGGCGGCCGTCCTGCAGCGTGGGCAAGGTGGGGCGGTCCTGCCCGGGCGCAGGAAGGATGAGCTTGAGGTGGTCGTCAAACCCGGCGCTCGCAAACCCTGCCAGTTCGGGGCCGGCCAGGGTCAGCCGTACAAAGCCAGGGCTGACCTGGGTGCGGCGCACCACCTGGAGGTGGCGGCCCTGCAAAGGGTGGCGAATGCGCTCGATGGCGAGGGAGGGGGCCGTGGCGGCCAGGGGCAGAGGTGCGTTCATGGCGTAAAATGTTGATTTAATCAACCAAATCATCCGCCATTCAGTTGACTTTGTCAACCGATAGCCACGCCATGCCTCCACGCGCCCGCCCCGATGTGTTTGAAGCTCTGCACGACCTGATGCACGCCTACCGGGCGCGCATGGTGCGCGCCATGACCTCCGTGCACCCGGACCTGACCTTCAATGAAGTGCGCGCGCTGAACTTCATTGGCCGCCACCCCGGCGCCACGCAGAAAGAGCTGGTGCGCCACAGCGGCGCCGACAAGGCGCAGGTGGCACGCATGCTGGGCCTGTTGCAGGACAAGGGCTGGCTGGAGCGCCAGCCCCACGCCGAGGACCGGCGCAGCCTGTGCCTCACGCTGAGCGCCGAGGGCCAGGCGCTGTACCAGGCGCTGCAGACCGCGCGGCAGACCCTGTCGGCCCAGGTGCTGGCGGGCTGCGACGACGCCACCCAGGCGCAGCTGCTGGCCCTGCTGGCCCGGGTGCGGGCCAACCTGGATGCGCTGCCGCCCCTGGAGACTGGCGAAGACTGCGGCCATGGCACGGGCCGGTCCTCGCGGTAGGGGCCCCTCGGAGGCGCTTCCGACGCTTCTTGAAGGGGGCGGTTTCAACAACGAAGTGCGCCAGTCCCCAGTGTAAGTGGGGTCACTTTG
>NZ_JBMDJH010000023.1:0-68598 GCF_057809085.1 Acidovorax sp. FG48
TACAAAGTGACCCCACTTACACTGGGGACTGGCGCACTTCGTTGTTGAAACCGCCGCCAAATCGACCACAAGCGCTAGTGAATCATGCGCCAGCAGCTATTATTTGTATAGCAACAACAATCCGTCTGCTCTGTGCCGCTGATTCCGGCCACAACGGCAGCCGCTATCATCGCGCCCCATGACCGCCCTCCGAACCTTCTCTGCGCTGCGCCTGTGGGTGCTCGCATGGTTCGTAGCGTCGATGGGGGTGGCCATCGCATCGCCGCTGGTGCACCCCCAGGCCTTTGAGGTGATCTGCTCGGGCACGGGTGTCATCAAGCTGCTGGTGCAGACCGACGATGGCACCGTCGAAATGGGCGCGATGGGCATGGACTGCCCGCTGTGCTCCACCCCCAGCGCCCCGCCCCCCACACCGGTAGCCGCCGTGCTGCCGCCCCACCCCCTGGCCCATGCGCTGCAGCCCGTCGAGGCGGCCCGCATTGCGGCCGCCACTGCAGCCCCCCTGCCCGCACGCGGGCCCCCATCGCGCTCTTGATCTGAAGCTTGTTGGCAGTGCCCGGTACCTGGTGGGCGGGTGCTGCCTTGTTCCCGCTGGTTTCCAGATGGCGCAGCCTTGCGTGCAATCCACGCGGGCCTGGCTGCGCTGTCGCATCAAGACAAGAGCGTTTTCATGTCCCGTATTTCTTTTGCTTCGCGCAGCGCTGCGGCCTTTCCGCGCCTGCCCCTTTCTCCTTTGTGCCTTGGCGTGCTTGCCACCTGCGCGCTGGCCTCGGCCGCAGCCCATGCACAGACCACTACACCCACACTGCAGGCTGTGGATGTGGTCGATGCCGCTGCATCCCCCAACGGCAAGCTCAGCCTGGACACCCCCGTAGACACCGGCAGCCGCCTGGGCCTGACGGTGCGCGAGAACCCCGCCTCCGTCACGGTGGTGGACCGCGCCACCATCGACGCACGCGGCGCGCAAGACACGCAGGAGATCCTGCGCGCCGTGCCGGGTGTGGTGGCGCACAACGCACCGGGTTCGATGTCTGCGCACTACCGGGGCTTTAGCAGCAACTCGGTCGCACAGCTCTACAACGGCATCAACCCGCAATACGGCAGCGCCACGCGTGCGGTCGATAGCTGGATCTACGACCGCGTCGAGGCTATCGGCGGTGCGTCGAGTTTTCTGTATGGCTCGGGCGGCGTGGGTGGCTCCATCAACTACATCACCAAAACGGCCGAGCGCAGTGACTTTGCCGAGGGCCAGTTGCGCCTGGGTTCCTACGACATGAAGGAAGTGTCGGTAGGCCTGAACCGCCGCATCGCAGGCGGCGACGGCACTGCAGGCCCTGCGCACTACGCGCGCATCGACCTCAACCACCGCAACGCAGGCAGCTGGACCGAGGGCACCCAAACCCAGTCCACCCAGCTCGCCACCTCGCTGCTGTCGGACCTGGGCAGCGGCTTCAGCCACACGCTGGCCTACGAATACCAGAAGGACCATGTGGACCGCCCGTACTGGGGCACGCCGGTGCTGAACCCCGCCGTGGGCGCGCTGACCATCGACCCCTACACACGCTTCAAGAACTACAACAGCGCCGACGGCCTGTACGAGCATCGCGTGCAGTGGCTGCGCTCGGTGGCGCAATGGCGCGTTTCGGATGCGCTGCAGCTCAAGAACACGTTCTACGTGTACGACGCCCTGCGAGACTACCGCAACGTGGAGATCTACACCTTCAACGCTACCAACACGACGGTCACGCGCACATCGCCGCTGTTGCAACGCCACGACCAACAGCTGGTGGGCGACCGGCTGGAGGGCACCTACCAGGGCCAGCTCGCAGGCCGAAAGAGCGACTGGGCCTTTGGCCTCGATGTGAGCGTGAGCAAGCAGACGCGCTTCCCGTTCGGTCCCTCGGTCACCGTGAGCACGGTCAATCCGTACCACTTTTCCACCGAGAACTTCTTCGACATTCCCGGCATGTCGCCCGTCCTGAACCCGGACAAGGACAACAAGATCACCAACACGGCGCTGTACCTTGAAAACCGCACCCTGGTGGCCTCCGGGGTCAACCTCATCACCGCACTGCGGCACGAGCGCATCGAGCTGGACCTGGTGAACCGCCGTGCCGTGACGGCCACCTCGCCCGCCACCTTCAGCCGCAGCTACAGCCCCACCACGGGCCGCCTGGGCGTGGTGTGGGACATTGCGCCCGGCGCCAACCTGTACGCGCAGGCCTCCAATGCGGCCGATCCGCCATCGGGTTCGCTGGCCTCGGCCTCGTTTGCCGATGTGCGCAACAACAGTGAGCTGACCACGGGGCGCCAGGTCGAGGTGGGCAGCAAGTTCGACTTCTGGGACGGCAAGGGCAGCGCCACGGTGGCGGTGTTTGACATCCGCCGCAAGAACATCGCCTCGCAAGATCCGTCCAACCCCAATCTCACCGTGCTGGTGGGCGAACAGTCGTCCAAGGGCATCGAGCTGTCGGCAGGCATCCGCCTCACACCGCAGTGGCAACTGCAGGGCAACCTGTCGCTGGTCCGCGCGCGGTATGAAAACTTTGTGCAGGGCGGCGTCTCGCGCGCGGGCAATGTGCCGCAACTGGTGCCGCAGCAGGTGGCCAACCTGTGGGCGTCGTACGCGATCACCCCCACCGTCACCGCCAGCGCGGGGGTGCGCCATGTGGGCAAGGTGTATGGCAATGCGGCCAACACCAAGTTCTGGCCGTCCTACACGCTTCTCGACCTGGGCCTGGCCTGGAAGGTCAACAAGACCACCACGCTCACCACCCGCGTGCGCAACGCCACCGACCGCATCTACGCAGCCGAGACGCGCGACCAGGTCTACCTGGGCGCACCGCGCACGCTGGACGTGACGCTGCACACCGCGTTCTGACGCAGGCGGAGCACCAGACATGCCGCACGCCAAACACTGGCTGTACCTCGTCCACCGCTGGCTGGGCGTGCTGCTGTGCGCCTTCTTCGCCATGTGGTTCGTATCTGGCGTGGTGATGATGTATGTGGGCTACCCCAAGCTCACGCAGGCCGAGCGCCTGGCCCACCTGCCGCCCCTGCGCAGCGCCACGCTGGGCACGGAGCGCCTGCTGGAGCCTGCCGACGCCCTGCAGCGCGCGGGCATGGCAGGCCCGCTGCAGGACCTGCGGCTGGCGGTGGCCAGCGGCGGGCGCGCGGTGTACCTGGTGGTGCCCGCCGCCCCCACCGGCGACGCCGCGCCAAGCCCGCGCCGGGCACCGGCGCCTTCGGTCATCGACGCCACCACCGGCGAACGGTTGCAGCGTGTGGACGCCGCGCACGCCATCGCCTCGGCCCGCGCCTTCGCGCAGCAGCCCGATGCCGCCATCGACTACCAGGGCACGATGGACGAAGACGCCTTCACCCACTCGCGTGCGCTGGATGTGCACCGCCCGCTGCACCGCCTGCACCTGGGCGACAGCGCGGGGACCGTGGTCTATGTGTCGGGCACCACCGGCGAGGTGGTGCGCGATGCGCCGCTGCAGGAGCGCGCATGGAACTACGCCGGTGCCTGGATCCACTGGCTCTACCCCTTCCGGGGCAATGTCTTCAATGACTACTGGACGGACATCGTGAACTGGCTGTCTATCGCGGGCATCGTGCTCACCGTGACCGGCACGGTGGTGGGCGTGCTGCGCTGGCGCTTCAAGGGGCGATACAAGACAGGCTCGCGCACGCCATACCGGGGCTTCATGATGCGCTGGCACCATGTGTTCGGGCTGGTGTTTGCGGTCATCACGTTCACCTGGATCTTCAGCGGCCTCATGTCCATGAACCCGTGGAAGATTTTCGACAGCGGTGCCGTGCCATTGCGCCAGCAGGCCATGCATGGCGGCCCCCTGCAAGTGCCCGCGCAGGCAGCAACGGTACACGCCTTGCTCTCTGCGGCATCGCCCAACACCCGTGAGCTGCGGTGGGTGCGCCATGCCGGGCACACGCTGGTGCTGGCCTACAGCCCCACCGGCGCCCCGACGGTGCTGGACGCCACCACCGCCACCGCGCACGTGTGGGCCCCGGGTGCTGTGGCAGAAGCCGCCGCGCACCTGCTGCCCCACGCGGTGGTGCGCACCGAAACGCTGACGGCCTACGACCTGCACTACTACGACCGCGCTGCCCACACCATGACTGGCGGCGTCGACAAACCCCTGCCCGTGCTGCGCGTGGTGTTCGACGACCCGCACGCCACCTGGGTGCACATCGACCTGCACACCGGCACCGTGCTGGGCCGCACCGACAGCCACCGCCGTACCAGCCGCTGGCTGTTTGCCATGCTGCACAGCTGGGACTGGCTGCCCCTGCTGGAGCGCAGACCACTGTGGGATGTGCTGGTCATCGCGCTGAGCTTGGGCGGGGCGGCGATGAGCGTGACAGGCGTTGTACTGGGGTGGCGCAGGCTGGGCGTGAAACTGCGGCCGATACCGGGTCGGGGCGCAAGGCCGTGACCATGACAGGTCGCAGGCCTATGATGGTTGCAGTTGCGTTTTGAAACACCTGCCCATGACGGCCCCAGCATCCCCACCTGCAAACAACCCCGCCTTGCACCCACCGACCGCGCACCTCGCGCAGTCCAAGCCACCCCACTCCAGCCTGCCCCTGCGGACGATGGTGGTGCTGGGCACCGCACTGGTGCTGTTGCTGGCGTGGGCCACCGTGGCCATCTTGCTCAATGTGTCGTGGCGCGACGCGATGAACGCGCAGATCCGCCAGAACAGCAACCTGGCACTGAGCCTGGGCGAGCAGACCGTGCGGGTCATGGCGGCGGTAGACCAGGCCACGATCCGCATGCGCGACGCAGTGCTGGCAGGTGACTTTGACAAGGCCGACTTCACGCGCTTTGCCAACGAAACGGGCCTCGCCCCCGACATCCTCACCCAGCTATCGCTGGTAGGTCCTGATGGCCGGTTTGTCGGCAGCACCATCGATCCCACCGGCGAAAAAACAGGCCATGTGGACTTGTCGGAGCGTGAGCATGTACAGGTGCACCTGACCCGCACCGCAACGGAAGCCGCGCGCCTGCAGATGACGCCCAGCGGCCTGTTCGTCGGCAAACCGGTGGTGGGCAAGGTCTCAGGCAAGGCGACCATCCAGCTGTCGCGCAGCATCTCGTATGGCACCAGCAGCATTGCCGGGCTGGTGGTGGCCTCGGTGAACCCCGGCTACTTCGAGGACGTGTACCGGGACGTGCAGTTGGGCAAGACGGGCATCGTGACCCTGGTCGGCAACGACCGCGCCGTACGTGCCCGCGTCATGGGCGGCCAGAGCATCGGCATGGGCGAGGTGGTGGCCCGTGCCGCCAACAACAACGCCGAAGAACTGGGGGCCAACGGCCACTACATACGCGCCAGCGGGCTGGATGGCATCGAGCGCATCTACGCCTACAGCCGCGTGGGCAACTACCCGCTGCTGCTGGTGGTGGCCACCAGTACCGACGAGGCCCTGAGCGGGTGGCGCGGCAACCGCAACGTGGCGCTGTTCACCATGGCACTGTTCAGCGTGGCAGTCGTGGGGGCGGCCGTCATCTTTCTGCGCAGCGTGCACAAGCTCGAAAGCACCAACGCCGCCCTGCGCATCAGCGAGGCCGAGGCCCGCTCGGCCAGCCAGGCCAAAAGCGAGTTTCTGGCCGCCGTTTCGCACGAGTTGCGCACGCCGCTCACCAGCATCCGGGGCTTTGCCGAGCTGATGGAAATGCGGCTGGAGCAGCCCCGCTTCAAGGAACAGGCCAGCCTGATCCGCAAGGCCGCCGAGCACCTGAACGCCCTGCTCACCGAGATCCTGGACCTGGCCAAGGTGGAAGCCGGCGCCATGCCCCATCTCCCCACCGAGCAAAACGTGGCGGAGATTGTTCAGTCCACCGCCGACTTTTTTGCCGTCACGGCCGCCAACAAGAACCTGGTGCTCCATGTACGCATCGCCCCGGACGCCCCGCACACGTTGATGTGCGACGGTCTGCGGCTCAAGCAGGTGCTCAACAACCTGCTGTCCAACGCCATGAAGTTCACCGACACGGGCTCGGTCGCCATCGAGGTGGATGCCAGCCCAGACGCCGTGAGCTTCCACGTAGTGGACACCGGCCCCGGCATCCCCGCGCACCTGCACGAAACCATCTTCGAGAAATTTCGCCAAGGCAACGACCAGGTGAGCTACCAGCACGGCGGCACAGGCCTCGGGCTGGCGTTGTCGCGGGCATTGGCGGTGCTGATGGGGGGCACCTCTTCGGAGGGCCAGGGGTCGCGCTTCACGCTGACTTTGCCCCGCGAGCCGGGCATGGGATCTCAGTAAGCGGGACCCTGCTGGTGGGCTCGCTACGGCGTCCTGGTGTCAGTGCCGACTGCGCAACGTACGGCTAAGCAAAATCACCGGTACCAGCCCCACAGCCACCAGCGCCAGTGACGGCAAGGCCGCTTCGCCCAGGCGCTCGTCGCGGGCCAGCTGGTAGGCCACCACGGCCAGGGTGTCGCTGTTAAAGGGGCGCAGCACCATGGTGGCGGGCAGCTCCTTCATCACATCCACAAACACCAGCAGCGCGGCTGCGGCGGTGGACCGCTTGAGCAGGGGCCAATGCACGCGCGCCAGCAGGCCTGCGCTGCCCATGCCCAGCATGCGGGCGGAGTCGTCCAGGCTGGGCGGAATGCGCGCGTAGCCGCTTTGCATGGATTGCAAGGCCACCGCACAGAACCGCACCAAGTAGGCCCACACAATGCCAAACGCCGTGGCGGTGACCAGCGCGCCCACGCCCCACTGCGGCATGGCCGCCTGCAGCCAGCCCACGGGCAACAACAGCCCCACGACGATGACGGCGCCGGGCACTGCATACCCCACGCTGGCCAGTTGCACCACGCCACGTGTGACGGCATCCGGCTGGCGGCGCACCGCAAAAGCCAAGGCGAGCGCGATGGCGACGGCCAGTGCGGCGGTGATACCGCCGAGGCGCACGCTGTGCCAGGCCCATTCCATGAAGCGCTCCCACGGCAGCACAGACCAGTCGGCCGCGAGCGGCCGCAACATGAAGGCCACGGGCGCCACAAACCCCATGAGCACAGGCGCGGTACAGACGGCCCAGGCCGCCCAGCGGCGCGCGCCCCGCAGGCGAAGCGGCTGCGCCTCGGCCGAGCCTGCGCGTCCGCCGCCGGTGGCAAAACGCATGCGCTTTTGCGCGCGGTGCTCCAGGTGCAGCAGCGCCATCACCACCACCAGCAGCATAGTGGCCAGCTGCGCGGCAGCCAAGCGGTTGTCCATCGACAGCCAGGCCTTGTAGATGCCGGTGGTGAAGGTCTGGATGCCGAAGTAGCTGGCCACGCCGAAGTCGGCAAGGGTTTCCATCAGCACCAGCGCCACGCCGGCCGCCACAGCCGGACGCGCCAGCGGCAAGGCCACGGCGCGGATGCGGCGGGGCAGCGGCGCGCCCAGCAGGCGAGCGGCCTCCATGAGGTGGGCGGCGCGCTCCCCCAGGGCCGTGCGCGCCAGCAGGTACACATAGGGGTAGAGCGAGAAGATGAACACCCACACGGCGCCGCCCAGGCTGCGTACCTCGGGCAGCAGGCGGCCTTCCAGGCCGAAGGTGTTGCGCAGGCCCACCTGCAGCGGGCCGCTGAACTGCAGGAAGTCGGTGTACGCATAGGCCGTCACGTAGGCGGGCATGGCCAGGGGCAACAGCAGCAGCCACTCAAAGGTGCGGCGACCCGGAAAGTCGAAAAGCGTCACGGCCGCAGCCGCCAGCGTGCCTACCACGGCGGCGCCCAGCGCCACCAGCACGCTGAGCCACAGCGTAGTCCACACGTAGCCGGGCAGCACGGTGGAAGCCATCTCGCGCAGGATGGCGCCCGCCTGCGCATCGCCCTGCCCCGTGGCCGACAGCGGCAACCACGACGCCAGCACCGCCAGCACTGGCAAGGCCAGAAAGCCTGCAAACAGGATCAGCGGAATGCTGCGAAAGACAGAGAACGGGGTGCGGCGCAAGGCGGTGGGCTCGGCAGAAGGAAGAAAGCGCACACCTGCCAAAGGGCATGGGCACATTGGAACCCAGGAATGCAAATGCGAATTTTAAGCATTCACTCCACGCCGCCTAAAATGCGTGGATATGTTTCTTGAGGTCTCCCAACTCGAAGTGCGCTACGCAGGCCGCGCACAGGCCGCCGTGCAAGGCGTCACGCTCAGCCTGAAAGCGGGTGACATCGGCGTGCTGATCGGCCCATCCGGCTGCGGCAAGACCACCCTGCTGCGCGCCGTGGCCGGGCTGGAGCCCGTGACGGGCGGCGAGATCCGCCTGACCAAAAGCGTGGTCAGCAGCGCCACCCTGAGCGTGCCGCCCGAGCTGCGTCGCATCGGCATGGTGTTCCAGGACTACGCGCTGTTCCCGCACCTGCCGGTGGGCCGCAATGTAGCGTTTGGCATCCACCAGCTGCCCCGGGCCGAGCAGGCCGCGCGGGTGGCCGAGGTGCTGAAGCTTGTGGGGCTGGAAGGCAGCGAGCACCGCTACCCGCACGAACTCTCTGGCGGCCAGCAACAGCGTGTGGCGCTGGCCCGCGCGCTGGCGCCGCGCCCGCAACTCATGCTGCTGGACGAGCCGTTCTCCAACCTCGATGTGGACCTGCGCGAGCGCTTGGCGCACGAGGTGCGCGGCATCCTGAAAGCCGCTGGCGCCACGGCCCTGTTCGTCACCCACGACCAGTTCGAGGCGTTTGCGATTGGCGACGTGATCGGCGTGATGAACGAAGGCCACCTGCACCAGTGGGACGACGCGTACACCCTGTACCACCGCCCCGCCACGCGGTTTGTGGCGGACTTCATCGGCCACGGCGTGTTTGCGCCGGCCACGCTGGTGCAGCGCGGCAACAACGTGGTGGCACAAACTCCTCTAGGCGACCTGACCGACCTGGACGAGTGCCCTCTGCCCAGCAGCTACCCCGCTGGGGAATGTGATGTGCTGCTGCGCGCCGACGACATCGTGCACGACGACCATGCGCCCGTGCAGGCGCAGATCGTGCGCAAGTCGTTCCGGGGCTCGGAGTTTCTGTACACCCTGCGCCTGGCCAGCGGCCACACGGTGCTGGCCCATGTGCCCAGCCACCACGACCACGCGCTGGGCGAGTGGATCGGCATCCGCGCCCAGGTGGACCACGTGGTGACGTTTCCGCGTGGCTGAGACCACTATGGGATCAAAATCGGCCGGATGCGCTAGTCGAGCATGCCCGAGCAGCTATTAAATCAATAGCAAATACCCTTCAGCTCAGGACTTGCCCTTGCGCTGCAGTCCTTCCAGGCCGTTCAGGTCCACCTGCGACATCAGGCCCCGCAGCTCTTTCACGCCGATCTTGTCGCCTTCGATGCTGACCACCAGGCCGTTCTTCAGGATGGTCTTGAACTCGGCGTGGCTGCCGTCCTTGTCGTAGCGCTGGTGCAGCGTGCGACCACCTTCCTGCCAGGTCTTTTCGGCGCTGGTCTGGTCTTCCTTCTCGCCCTGCACCATGCCCATGGCCATCACCGCCATCTGCCCGAGGCCACCCACATCCACGATCTCCAGGCGCAGCTGCTTGTCGTCGTTGCCGTATTGCGCGCTGGCCTGGCTGGTGGGCAAGCCCAGGGCGGCACCGTCCTGCACATCAAAACCCGTGCGGGGCAGGCCTGCCAGCTTCTCCGGCAGTGCCGCCTTGAGCGACTGGGCCGCGATGGCCTGCCCCCCACCCAGCACACCGGCCGCAGCCTTGGCGGCATCGCCCGTGGCGGCGGCGATGGCGGCCGGGTCCTGGCTCTTCTGGGCCTCTTCCATCTTGCGGGCGGCTTCTTCCATCTTCTTGCCTGCGGCTTCGAGACCTGCGGTGTCGATGGAGACCTTGCCGCCGGGCGTGTTCATGGTGATGGCAGGGGCGTCGGCGCCGCCAAACAGCGCACCGCTGCGCGGCATGAACAGCGCGCTGACGGCTCCGATGACCACACCCATCACGATGGCCGCAATGATGACCACCACCGTGTAGCCCACCGACTTTTCGGGCGCACTGCGCATGAGCACCGGCAGGCCGGTATAGAGCAGGTAGATGGAGTACAGCGCCGCCAGCAGGCCCAGCATGGCCAGCGAGGGCAGCAGGCTGAAGATGCCGCCCAGCAGGGCAGCCGTGCTGGCGTACACCGCCACCTTCTGTGCCTGGATGGCATTCTTTTGCCCGCCGAAGGTGGGCGCCAGCGCATCGATGATGAAGCCGAGCACCAGCAAGCCCACCAGGCTCAGCCCGTACGAGACGACCATGTTCACCAGCCCGGACACAAACGGCACGCGGATGGTGACGCCGAAGCCGCCAAAACCAATCAGCGACATGCCGATGAAACCGCAGACCGCCGGAATGGCCGCCAGGATCATCGCGTAACGGGTGAACAGGGTGGCGGTATCGGTGGCCTCCGTGTCGATGGTGCCCCAGGCCTCCTTGGGTTGCAGAAGAATGCTTTTGGCGCGTTCAATCAGGTTCATGGTGCCCTCCCGGCAGTGTGCAAAGGCCTGCGATGACCCGCAGGCAAACGGAAAGCGCGGACGATAAGGGACATTGCACCGTGCAGACCACCCGCGCCATCGCCTGCACGACCCAAAGCGTGGAATATGCACGCTTTTGCCGCACAAAGACGGCTTTTGGGGAACCTAGCGCAGGACCCGGAGCCTGCGAGCGTTCTCAGGCTTTGCGCAGCTTGTCGACGGTGTCGTGCAGGTGCTGCGTCCAGGTGCGGCGGTCGCGCTCGCCCGCCAGTTCGGGGGCGCCGTAGTGCACCACGGCTTCGATGGGCGGGGCGCTGAGCGTGCGCCAGATGGAGCCCACCAGGGTTTCGTCGCCGATGTAGCTCGGCGCAAAGCTGGTGGCGCCGGTGGCCTTGTCGGCAAAGCGCAGACCCACGGGCTGCACCGGGGCCTGCGCGGCCACGGCGGCCTGCAGCAGGTTGGCGTGGAAGGGCAGCATCCCGCGCCCGTCGCCCGTGGTGCCTTCAGGGAACACGGCCAGCACCTCGCCCCGCTCCAGCGCCTCTTGCATGGACCGGACCATGCGCAGCGCATCGCGGCGCGAGCTACGCTCGATGTAGAGCGTGCCAGCGGCCGTGGCCAGGGTGCCGATCAGCGGCCAGCCCTGCACGTCGGACTTGGAGACAAAGCGGCAGTGCCGCGCGGCGTGCATCACCGGGATGTCGAGCCACGAGATGTGGTTGGCCACCAGCATCACCGGGCCAGTGACCGGGGGCTGGCCCAGGATGCGCAGGCTGATGCCCGCATGGGCCAGCAGCTCCATCGACCACACCTGCACGCGGGCGTGCTGCTGGTCCGGCGACAGCGACGGAAACCGCAGCGCCACGATCCACAGGCCCTTGGCAATATGGCCCAGCAGCCGCAAGAGGCGCCAGCTGGCGCGCAGGAACTTCACGGCTGGGCCTTATCGCGTTGAGTCGTCTCAGCTGCGGTCGAAAGCGACCTGCCCGCCCACCAGGGTCATGCGCACGCGGCCGGGTAGCTCGTAGCCCGAGAACGGCGTGTGCTTGCCCTGGCTGGCGAGCGCGTCGTCCTGCACCGTCCAGGCGGCCTGCGCGTCGAAGATGCAGAGGTCACCCACGCCGCCTTCCACGATCTGGCCCACGCTGGCCTGCAAGGTGCCAAGCGCATTGCCCAGCACGCGTGCGGGCTCGGCGGTGACCACGGCCAGCGCGCGCTGCAAGGGCACGCCGCTGTCCTGCGACCACTTGAGTGCCAGCGACAGCAGCAGCTCCAGGCCCGTGGCGCCGGGTTCGGCCTCGGCAAACGGCAGCGTCTTGGCGTCTTCATCCACCGGGGTGTGGTCGGACACCAGCGCATCGATGGTGCCGTCGAGCAGCGCTGCGCTCAGGGCGTCGCGGTCGCGCTGCTGGCGCAGCGGCGGCGTCAGGCGCGCGCGGCTGTCAAAGAAGCCGATGTCGTTCTCGGTGAGGTGCAGCGAGTTCATGCTCACATCGGCCGTGACTTTCAGGCCATCGGCCTTGGCGCGGCGCACCAACTCAACACCCGCAGCGCTGCTGAGGCGGCACAGGTGCACGCGCGCGCCGGTGGTCTTGAGCAGTTCAAAAATGGTGTGCAACGCAATCGTCTCGGCCGCCACGGGCACGCCCGACAGGCCCAGCCGCGTGGCCAGCGCACCGCTGGCGGCCACACCCTTGCCCAGGTGCATCTCCTGCGGGCGCAACCACACCGTGTAGCCAAAGGTGGCGGCGTACTGCAGCGCGCGCTGCAGCACCTGGGTGCTGGCCAGCGGCACCTCGGCCTGGCCAAAGCCCACGCAGCCGGACTCGGTCAACTCGGCCATCTCGGTCAGCACCTCGCCAGCCAAGCCGCGTGTCAGTGCGCCCAGCGGGAACAGGCGCGACTGGTGCAGCTTCTCGGCGCGGAACTTGAGCATCTCCACCAGACCGGGCTCGTCGAGCACGGGATCGGTGTCGGGCGGGCAGACTAGGCTGGTCACGCCACCGGCCACGGCGGCAGCCATTTCGGATTCGAGCATGCCTTCGTGCTCGTGGCCCGGTTCGCGCAGGCGCGCAGCCAGGTCCACCAGGCCGGGCAGCACGATGCAGCCGGTGGCGTTGATGGTGCGGTTGGGCGCAAAGTCGGGCGGCACCCGGTTGACGCCCACGATGCGGCCTGCCGCCAGCGCGATGTCGCAGGTCTGGTCAAGACCCGAGGCGGGGTCGATCACACGGCCGTTCTGGATCAGTATCTTCATGATTTCAAGCCAAATAGGCCGATAGCGCCGGTGATATATGCGCTATCAGCTATCAAAAAAGGAGCATTCATCCGACGGATCACGCTTCATTCCCTGCGACGATGGACATCACCGCCATGCGCACCGCGATGCCGAAGGTCACCTGCGGCAGGATCACGCTCTGCTTGCCATCGACCACGGCAGAGTCGATCTCCACGCCACGGTTGATGGGGCCGGGGTGCATGACGATGGCGTCTGGCTTGGCCAGTTGCAGCTTCTCCTGCGTGAGGCCGAAGCTCTTGAAATACTCCTGGCTGGACGGCAGCAGCGCGCCGCTCATGCGCTCGTTCTGCAGGCGCAGCATGATGACCACGTCGGCATCCTTGATGCCTTCTTCAAGCGTGTGGCACACGCGCACGCCCATCTGCGCCATGTCGGATGGCACCAGCGTGCGCGGGCCCACCACGCGCACTTCGGCGCAGCCCAAGGTGGTCAGGCCGTGGATGTCGGAGCGCGCCACGCGCGAGTGCAGCACGTCGCCCACGATGGCCACCGTGAGGTTGCTGAAGTCCTTCTTGTAGTGGCGGATGGTGTACATGTCCAGCAGCCCCTGCGTGGGGTGGGCATGGCGGCCATCGCCGGCGTTGATCACGTGCACATGGGGCGCCACATGCTGGGCGATCAGGTACGGAGCCCCCGATTCGCTGTGCCGCACCACGAACAAATCGGCCGCCATCGCGCTCAGGTTGGCGATGGTGTCGAGCAGCGATTCGCCCTTGCTGGCCGAACTGCGCGCGATGTCCAGGTTGATCACGTCGGCCGACAGGCGCTTGGCCGCGATCTCGAACGTGGTGCGCGTACGCGTGCTGTTCTCGAAGAACAGGTTGAACACGCTCTTGCCGCGCAAGAGGGGCACCTTCTTGACTTCGCGGTCGTTGACGCTGACGAAGTTGGCGGCCGTGTCGAGGATGTGCGTGACGATGTCGCGCGGCAGGCCCTCGATGGACAGCAGGTGGATGAGTTCGCCGTTGCCGTTGAGTTGGGGATTGCGCTTGTGCAGCACGGTCAGGCCTCTTTAGTCTTTGTCTTGGACTTGGAATTGGAAGGTGCCGCTGTCGCCTCGCGCCAGGGCCAGCGAATGGGCGACCGGCAGGGCCACCCGGGCAGCAGCAAAGTCGGCCTGCACGGGCAGCTCGCGTCCGCCACGGTCCACCAGCACGGCCAGGCGCACGCTGGCGGGGCGGCCGTAGTCGAACAGCTCGTTGAGCACGGCGCGGATGGTGCGGCCGGTGTAAAGCACGTCGTCGAGCACCAGCACGTCGGCTCCGTTCACATCAAACGGCAGCGCGGTCTGTGCGCTGGCCGACAGGCCGCGCTGCGCGAAGTCGTCGCGGTGCATCACCGACGAGAGCACACCGGCGGGCCCTTCCAGGCCCAGGTCTTTTTGCAGGCGCTCGGCCAGCCAGGCGCCGCCGGAGGCGATGCCCGCCAGGCGCGTGGTGGGGGTCAACATGCTGCGCACGCCGCGCAGCAGTTCGCGGTACAGCGCCTCGGCGTCGAGCACCAGGCTACCGGACATTCCGGGGGATGGGGTAGTCATGGGAGATTCCTCAAAAACTGTTCCAGGATGATGCAGGCCGAGGCGGCGTCGGCATCCTTGGCGCCACCGGCGATGGCTTCGGTGGTGCTGTAGCGCTCGTCCACCTCGAACACCTGCAGGCCGAATCGGCCACGCAACTGGCGCCCGAACTTGAGCGCGCGTGCGGTGTTTTCGTGAGCTGCACCGTCCGGGTGGTAAGGCACGCCGATCACCAGCGCGTCAGGCTGCCATTCCTTGATGCGCTCGGCCACCTGTGCAAAACGGGCGTCGCCCTCGGCCTGGATGGTGCGCTGGGGCGTGGCGCTTTTGAGCATGCGGTTGCCCGAGGCCACGCCCGTGCGCTTGAGCCCGAAATCAAAAGCAAGAAAAGTCTGGAAATGCGCAGGAACGGCTGGCGGCTGAAGGGACTGAGCGGGCGCGCCAGTCATGCGTGCCCCGCCTCGGGCGATAGCATCCAGGCCTGCAGGCCCAGCAGCGACAGGGCCCGGTCGTAACGCTCAGGCACAGGGGTGTCGAAGATCACCGACAGATCGGCCGCCACGGTGAGCCAGGCGTTCTCGGCCAGCTCCGATTCAAGCTGCCCCTCGCCCCAGGACGAGTACCCCAGCGTGATGAGCACGCGGCGGGGGCCTGCGCCCGTGGACAGGGCTTCGAGCACGTCCTTGGAGGTGGTCATCTCCAGGCCACCGGGGATGGTCATGGTGGAGGCATAGGCCGACTCGTCGGTTTCACCCTTGTCCATGAGCATCGGTTCGTGCAGTACAAAACCGCGCTCGGTCTGCACCGGGCCGCCCTGAAAAACAGGCTCTTTGGTGAGGTCCTCGCGGCGCAGGGACAGGTCCACCTTGTCGAACAGGCCCTTGAGGGTGATATCGGTGGGCTTGTTGATGATGAGGCCGAGCGCACCGCGCTCGCTGTGCTCGCACAGATAGACGACGCTGCGCGCAAAAGACTCATCTTCCAGGCCGGGCATCGCGATCAGGAAATGATGCGTCAGGTTGATGGGCGCAGAATCGAAAGACATCCCGCAATTTTAACGGTGAACATGCCCACCTCCTCCGAGCCCCGCTACCCCCGCGGCCTGGTCTGGTTCCGCCGCGACCTGCGCGCCCAAGACCAGGCCGCCCTGTACCACGCGCTGACGCGCTGCGAGCAGGTGTTCTGCGCCTTCGTCTTTGACAAGGACATCCTCGACGCCCTGCCCCGCGCCGACCGGCGGGTGGAGTTCATCCGCGAGTCGCTGGTGGAGCTGGACGACACGCTGCGCGCGCTTTCGGGGCAGGAAAGGGGCGGCCTCATCGTGTGGCACGCGGTGGCCAGCGATGCCATTCCAGCACTGGCCAGCGCCCTGGACGTGCAGGCTGTCTTTGCCAACCACGACGATGAACCCCAGGCGCTGGACCGCGACCGCCTGGTACGCACGCGCCTGGCGGCGGCCGGCAAGGCCTTTCACACCTTCAAGGACCACACCCTGCTGGAGCGCAGCGAGGTGCTGACGCAGACCGGGAAACCGTACAGCGTGTTCACGCCGTACAAGAATGCGTGGCTCAAGAAGATCGACGCGTTCCAGCTCAAGAGCTATCCGGTGGAGCGCCACGCCCACCATCTGGCAGCGCGCCCCGAGGCCTATTGCCAGCCCGTGCCCACCTTGCAGGACCTCGGGTTTGAGCCCACAGCGCTGTCCCAGCTGCGCCTGCCCACGGGCGCTCAGGGCGCGCAGCAGCTGTTCGACGATTTTCTGGGCCGTATCGAGCGCTATGAGGACACGCGCAACTTTCCGGCGGTGAAAGGGCCCAGCTACCTGAGCGTGCACCTGCGGTTTGGCACCATCTCGCCGCGCTTGCTCGCGCGCACGGCGCACCGCCTGATGCTGGAAGGCAACCCCGGAGCCACGACCTGGCTCAGTGAGCTGATCTGGCGGGACTTCTACTTCCAGATCCTGCACCACCACCCGCATGTGGTGGGCCAGAGCTTCAAGCCTGCCTACGACGCCATCGCCTGGGAGACCGGCCCTGAAGCCGATGCCCTGTTTGCCGCTTGGTGCGAGGGCCGCACCGGCTACCCGCTGGTGGACGCCGCCATGGCGCAGATCAACCAGACGGGCTACATGCACAACCGCCTACGCATGGTAGTGGCCAGCTTTCTGGTGAAAGACCTGGGCATCGACTGGCGGCGCGGCGAGGCCTACTTTGCCACGCACCTCAATGACTTCGACCTGGCCGCCAACAACGGCGGCTGGCAGTGGGCCAGCTCCAGCGGGTGCGACGCCCAGCCCTATTTCCGCATCTTCAACCCGGTGAGCCAGAGCGAGAAGTTCGACCCGGAGGGCAAGTTCATCCGCCGCTACCTGCCCCTGCTCGCAGCGCTTCCCACCAAGGCGCTGCACGCCCCGTGGCTGGCGCGGCCGCTGGAGTTGCAGGAGGCGGGGGTACGCTTGGGTGACACCTACCCCCTGCCCGTGGTGGAGCACGATGCAGCGCGGCAGCGCACGCTGGAGCGCTACGCCGTCGTCAAAACGGCCGGGGGGTAACACCGCACGCCCTGTTGACCAGGGCACACGTTGGATTAGCGATGGACCGTGGGTGGCAGATCGTCCGGCGGGGGCTCCTCCGGCGCCATCTGCATGCCCTCGCCGCCCAGCGAGGCCCCCGCGGCCAGCCGCAGCCGCAAGCGGACATCGGTGCGGTTGTCCGCGTTGGCGATGGCTTCTTCGGGCGATATCGCGCCCGCCTCCACCATGCCCAGCAGCGACTGGTCAAAGCTCCACATGCCCTGCTCGCCACTGCGGGTGATGGCGGTCTTGAGTTCGTCGATCTGCCCCTTCTGGATCAGCTCGGCCACATAGGGCGTCAGCAGCATGATCTCGGTAGCGGGCACCAGATGGCCCGCAAGCCCTTGGACCAGCCGCTGCGCAATCACGGCGCGCAGGTTGAGCGACAGGTCCATGAGCAGTTGGCGGTGCGCATCCTCGGGGAAGAAGTTGACGATGCGCTGCACGGCCTGGTTGGCGTTGTTGGCGTGCAGGGTGGACACACACAGGTGGCCGGATTCGGCGTAGTGCAGCGCATGCTGCATGGTGGCCCGGTCGCGGATCTCGCCAATCATGATCACGTTGGGCGCCTCGCGCATGGCGCGGCGCAGCGCTTCGTCATACGACAGGGTATCGAGCCCTACCTCGCGTTGCGTCACCAGGGATTTTTTGTGGCTGTGCAGGTATTCGATGGGGTCTTCCACCGTGAGGATGTGCCCGCCGGTGTGCGTGTTGCGATGGTCCAGCAGTGCAGCCAGCGTGGTGGTCTTGCCAGAGCCTGCCGAGCCCACCGTCAACACCAATCCCCCTTTGAGAAACGCCAGCCGCTGAAGCACGGGCGGCAACCCCAGTTCTTCCAGCGTGGGAATCCGCGCAATCACATGGCGAATCACCATGCCAACCTGCCCGCGCTGCATGTGCACATTCACCCGAAAGCGCTCACCATCGGCGGTCTGCAGCGAGAGGTCACATTCCATCGTGGCCTCAAACTCCTTGCGCTGGGCCTCCCGCAGGATGGAATAGGCCATTTGCCGCACATCGTCGGCTGACAGCACTTGCTGCGCAATGGGGATGAAGGCGCCCTGCCGCTTGATGGTGGGCGCAGCACCGGCCATCAGAAACAGGTCCGAAGCGCGCTCGCGCGCCACCAGGGCCAGGCAAGCCAGCAGCCGGGGATCGGGGGATGGAGTTGGTGTCAGCGGGTCCATCACGGAGACTCGGTCCGCCGTGTCCATGCACAGGACACAAGCGATGGTGATGAATGGACACTCCCGACCCAGGCTGACTCGCAGGGTCGGGAGTGGGCCGGCAAGGTGTCAGGCCTCGGCCGCTGCGGCAATGCGGGCGTAGTGCTGGATCAGGCTCAGCAGTTCTTCGTCCGAATACGGCTTGCCCAGGTAGTGGTTCACGCCCAGCTCCATCGCATGCTCGCGGTGCTTTTCAGCAATGCGCGAGGTGATCATGATGATGGGCAGATCACGCAAGGCACCGTCTGCACGGATGTTGCGCGCCAGATCGAAGCCGTCCATGCGCGGCATTTCGATATCGGACAGAACCACCGTCGGGCGCTCTTCCTGCAAGCGCTCCAGCGCCTGCAGACCATCGGCCGCCAGGGCCACACGGTAGCCTTCGCGCTGCAGCAAGCGCTGCGTGACGCGGCGCACCGTGATGGAGTCGTCCACCACCAGCACCAAAGGCACCTGGCTGGGGCCCGACAACTGCTGGGACACCACGGCTTTGCCCGTACCGCCGGCAGCGGGGGTGTCGGGTGCTGGCGCCATGTCGGCACTGGCCGCACGCACCTGGTCGCCATACACCGTGGCCAAGGCCACCGGGTTGTAGATCAGGACCACGGCACCCGAGGCCAGCACGGACATGCCCGCCAGACCTGGCAGACGGGACAACTGCGGCCCCAGGTTCTTCACCACGACTTCCTGGTTGCCCAACACTTCATCCACGTGCATGGCCACGCGCTGGGCAGCGCTTCGGAAGATCACCACCGGGCGGGTCTTGCCCGCTGGCTCGGTGCTGCGGGCGGACGACTGCAGCAGGGCTCCCGACCAGAAGAACGGGATCTTCTCCATGCCGTCGTCAAACACACCGGTGCGATACGCCTCTGCGAGGTCGGGGGCCGAGGTGCGGCGAACGATCTCGACCACGTTGGCCGGAACCCCGATCGCCAGATCGCCCGAGCGCAGCATCACCACCTGCGTCACCGCCGTGGTCAACGGCAGCACCATACGGAATGCAGCGCCCTTACCGGCCTCCGTTGTGGTTTCAATGCGGCCGCCGAGCGCGTTGATTTCGGCACGCACCACGTCCATGCCGATGCCACGACCTGCCAGGCCCGTGACCTCCGAGGCCGTCGAGAAGCCCGGCATGAAGATCAGGTTGGCGGCATCGGCGTCGCTCAGCTCCACGCCGGGTTCCACGATGCCCTGGGACAGGGCCTTTTCGCGGATGCGCGGCAGGTTCAGGCCCGCACCGTCATCACGGAACTCGACCGACACGTCATTGCCTTCGTGGTGCAGGTCCACCGTGATGGTGCCCGACGCCGGCTTGCCAGCCGCCATGCGGACCTCCGGCTCTTCGATGCCGTGGGCCACGCAATTGCGCAGCAAGTGCTCGAAGGCGGGTGTCATGCGGTCCAGCACGCCACGGTCCATTTCAATGGAGCCGCCGGTGATGTCCAGCTTGATCTGTTTGCCGGTTTCCTTGGAGGCCTGGCGCACCACGGCGTACAGGCGTTCGGCAATGCCTTCGAACTCCACCATGCGGGTGCGCAGCAGATCGCGCTGCAACTCACGCGCCTGGCGGCCCTGGGCGATCAGGTCGTCTTCGGCGCCTTCCATGGCGCGTTGCAGATTGCGCTGCACCGTGGCCACGTCGTTGACCGACTCGGCCATCATGCGGGTCAACTCCTGCACCCGGGTGAAGCGGTCGAACTCCAGCGGATCGAAGCCTGCCGCAGAGTCCTTGGACAGCGCCAGGCGCGACTGCATCTGCGACTCGGCTTGCACCTCGATGTCGCGCAATTGCTGGCGCAAGCGGTCCAGGTTGCCCGACAGATCGGTGAGCGAGCTGCGGAACTGGCCCAGGCGCGCGTCGAGGCGTGAACGGCTGATCATCACCTCGCCCGCCTGGTTGACCAGGCGGTCCAGCAGCTGTGCACGCACGCGCACCGACTGGTTGGCCGCCACCCGCAGGGGCGCCAGTTGCGAGGGTCCGGGCAGACGCACGGCCGGGGCCGTCATCGCCACTGGCTTGGCAGACGGTGCGGCCGCCGACGGTAAGGAGGCCTCCGCCACATCCGCCACGCTGGCGCGGGCGGCAGGCACGGCTTCCACCGGCAGGGCCACCACATCGTCCGAGGGAGCCTGGCCAATGGCACGCAGCGCCTCGAAGTTGGCTTGCAGACCGTCGAAACTACCTTGCAGCGGCTCGATCTGGTCGGCCGTGACGGTTTCCGCGTCGAGTTGTTCGATCGCAGATTCCAGCCGGTGGGCCATTTCGCCCAGGCGCATCGCACCGGCCAGTCGTGAACTGCCCTTGAGCGTGTGCAGGGCCCGCAACACTTCGCTGCGAGCGCTGAGGTTGTCGGGGCGCGAGGCCCACTGGCGCAGCGCACCACCCAGCTGGGGCAGCAACTCGGCCGCCTCTTCCTCGAAGATGGGGAACAGGTCGGGGTCGATAACGTCGATCGCATCAATGTCGTCGTCCGCATCCGGGATCGAGGCAATGGCGTGCGCGATGGCATCGTCAATGTGCTGATCATGGTCGTGGACGACCGCAGACAGCGCGGGGGCCACATGGCCCACGGCAGGTGCGGACACGGGCTCGGGCACGGCTGGTGCAGCTGGCTCAGGCTCGGCATCCGCCACGGGCGCCTGCGCCACCGGCTCTGGTGCCAATTCGGCAGCGGCAGCTTCGGACGCTTCCTGCTCGGCGGCGTCGAGGTAGGCCTGCGCATCCTCTTCGGGCGGAGACTGGGTGCTGACCACCTCGGTTTCCAGAATCTGGCGCAACTGGGCCAGCACTTCCGGGCTGGGCTCTTTGAGGAACCCGGCAGCAAACTGGTGCAGCAGGCGACGGATGTCTTCCGCCGCTGCCATGAAGGCGGACGCCTGTTCCTCGGTGCCCCCCGACTGCAATTGCACATGCTGCAGCGTGTGCTCCAGCACGCGGGCCATTTCGGACAACGCGGTGAAGCCTACCGTGGCCGAACTGCCGGCCAGCGAGTGCGACAAGGCCACGGCCGTGTCAGGCAGCGGCTCGTGCAGCTCCAGCGCCCATTCCTGCAAGCAGGTCACCAGGCGACGAGACCATTCATCGGCCTCATTCAGGTACACGTTGTACAGCGGGATGCCAATGCGCAGCGTGTCGATAACCTTGACGGCATCGTCGCTGCCGCCTTCTTCCTGCGGCAGGACATCGAGCAGATTCGCCACGTCTTGCGCGGACCCTGCCTCAGCGAGGTCGTCTGGCAAGGCTTCGGGACTTGCCTCGGCAACGCCCTCGGAGGCAGGTGCCTGCAGTGAAGCAGCCTCGGCAGACTCGGCAGACTCGGCCTCCAGCAGCTTCTCCAGCTCGGCCACATCCAGCGCTTCCAACCCGTCCGAAGGAACGCTGGCCTCCGTGACCACCCCGGTTTCCGGTTCGGGCGCGTCGAGCACCAGGTCTTCCGGTAGCAGGAATTCGTCGCCCAGAGCGTCTGCGGGGACTTCCAGCGGCGCGTCGACGGGCTCTGCGTGAGCCATTGCTGGCGCAGGCGTCTCGGCCGACACGGGTTCCAGATCGGGCAGCTCCAGGTCGAGTACGAAGTCTGCGCTGGACGGATCCACCGCCGGTGCGGGCTCGGGAGCGGACTCGTTGAGTGCTGCGGTGAACACGGAGAAGTCGATCTCCTCGGCCACCTCTGGCGCAGCGCTGGCAGCTTCGGCAGGCTGTTCGGGCACATGGTCCGAGATCTCGGTGGCCTGGAAGTCCGGCACCATCAGTTCGTCTTCGAGCGTATCAGCAGGGAGGGCCGTCGCCGCCATGGTCGGCTCCGGTGCGGGCTCCTCTGCGACGTCTGCCACTGCCGAGTCCAGGACGGGCTCCAGCGCGGCAGTGCCGCCAGAGGCCATGGCCAGCGGCACCAATGTGCCGTCCAGACGCATGGCGTCGGCAGATCGACGGAAGGACTCGGGGTCCCAGCCCGTCGCCCGGCCTGCGGCGATGTCATCGGCCCAGCTGCTGAAGGCATGCAGGGCATCGGTCGACAACTGCAGCAAGCTGGGCTGCATGGGCTTTTGTTCGGCAAGCCAGACGTTGAGCACCTGCTCCATCGACCACGCGGCTTCGCCAAAGTCGTTCAGCCCCACCATGCGCGAACTGCCCTTGAGCGTATGGAACGCACGACGCAGTGTGGTCTGCTCGCTCAGGTCACCGGGCTCGCCCCGCAGCTGCTCGATGGCAGCCAGGCCGTTCACCACCACTTCGCGCGCCTCTTCGAGGAACACGTCGAGCAGTTCGTCTTCCACATCGGGCACTGCGGCGGGCGCAGCGGCGGGCACCGGCGACGCCGCCTCGGCTGGCGCAGGGGCCACCACGGCAGGGGCCGGAACGTCAAAAGAAATGTCCGGGGCCAGGCCGGCGGGCTCAGCCGCCACGCCAGCATCGGCCGCAGGGGCCGAATCAAAATCAGGGAACGGCGCAAAGTCCGTGGGCTCGCTGGCAGGCTCCTGCACAGGGAACCGGGGAATCACGTCGGGCACCACGGTGGCTGAACGCTCTTCCAGCTTGGCGGGCGCTTCTTCCACCGCATCGGAGGCGCGCGCACGGGTCTTGCCCATGAGGATGCGCAACTCGCCCAGATCTTCGTCGTAGACGAAAAGCTTGCGCGCCATGGTGCGCTGGTAGCTCAGCATGTCGATCAGGAAGCCCAAGGCTCCCAGGCTGTTGCCCAGCTTTTCAAATGCGCCCTGGCGTTCTTCTTCGGGCACTTCATTGATCAGCAGACGCTCCACCGTGTCGCGCATGCGAACCACGGCCAGCGACGCCTGGTCCAACCCCAGCACCGACAGCACGCCACGCATTTGCGCTAGATGCCCTGGCACGGTCGCCAGCACAGCGGTGTCCTTGGGGTTTCGGAAAAACTGGTCCATGGCCTTTTCGGCCTCGCCCAGGGTCACGCGGAGTTCATCGACCACGCTGCCCATGGTCTGGTTGTCGCTGACCCGGCGGTACAGCTCTTCCATCCATTGTTCGAGCGGTTCGGGTTCAGCACCCGCCGTGACCGCGTCCAGACGCTCTGCGAGACGGCTGGCGCGGGCTTCCATCTGCTCGTCCGCCGTGTCCAGCTCTTCAAAAGCCGCTTGCAGATACAGCACCGAGGTGGCCACTTCCATGGCCAACGCGGGCGATGGAGGCTCACCCGATCGGGTGGTGGAATCAAGGGCACGCGTCAGCGCCTGCGCCAGGTTCTCACTGCCGGGGTGGAGCTTGCGCAGCGAATCGCACACCAGACTGAACTGGTCTGCCGCTGGCTTGAGTTTGTTGCGATCGCCTCCCGCCAAGGCGGACCAGGTTTCCGTGGCCGAGGCAATGCGTTTGCGCGCCTGGGCCAACACCGCCGGGTCAAAACGGCCAAAACGGGCGGTCTCGTAGTCCACCGGCTTGAAGCGGTCCAACGCAAAAGCCTGGCGAACCGCCCGCAGCGAGGGGGCAGCATCATCCGGGAGATCTGCCACCCGTGCCTGCGAGCAGAAGAACAGCAGATCCTGCACCAGCCGGTCGGCAATCGTCGGATCACCCTTGGCCAGGGTGGCGTACTGCATGAGCACGCGGGACGCCACGCGCTTGACGTACACATCCGGCGGCAAAAGGCCCGAGCCAAAGGCGTCGAAAAAGCCCGCGCAGATTTTCCAGAACGCGCGCGCTTGCCGATCCGTCTGGGCAGCCACAAAGCCCAGGCAGGTGTCGCGCAAGCTGAGGGCGGCCTTCAGATCACCCGACTTGACGATGCGCAGCACTGCAGCATCCAGCCGCGCACGCGCCTCGGGACCATAAGGCAAGGGAGGCAGCGACACCGCGCCTTCAGGCTCGCGGAAACGGCGCTCCACCGGCCACAGGTCTGCGGGGTGAACACGATCAGCGCCCGCCAGGGCCTGGGCATCGCGGTATTGCGGAAACAGCGCCACCGGCGACACAGCTTTGCCCGCCAGCACGGTTTCCAGGTATTCGATCAGTGCAAAACTGGCACGCTCGATGACGGCGGCAGCGTCATCGCTGCAAGTCTCGGGGCGCTGAACAAATTTCTGCACCGCCGATTCCATGGACCGCAGCACCAGTGCGGGCGGGCCCATGCCCACCATTTCCAGCGCACCGCAGGCCTGGTGCAACTGCTGGCGCGCAATGCGAAGGGGGCCAGCGTCCAGCGCCGCCAGATCGGACTCGCGTGCTACCTCGGCATCACGCACAAAGCGCCGCATCGCCTTGACGGCGCCGTCCAGCGATTTGCGCAGCTCGTCAAGCACCCAAGCCAAAGGACCCAGGTCCTGATCTCCCTGGGTCCCGTCGGCGGCCGGTGCATTGTTGACATCAATAGATGACATGGATTCGTCCCCGGCTGCAATGAGCCAGCTGGTTGATGACTAACTGCTGCGTCAGGCGATCTTGAACCGTGCCACCGATTGGCGCAGTTCTTCGGCCATGTGCGAAAGCTCGCGCACCTGCTGCGCAGTCGTGCGGGTACCTTCACCCGTCTGTTCGGTCACCGCAAAAATGTGCTGGATGTTGTCGGCCACTTCGTTGGCCAGAACAGCTTCCCGGGAAGTCGAAGACGAAATCTGCTCAATCAGTTCAGCCAGACGGCGCGACACACGGTCGATTTCGGTCAGTGCGGTACCGGCGCTGTCGGACAGCCGAGCCCCTTCCACTACACCCTGCGTGGAGCGCTCCATAGCGGCCACGGCGTCCTGGGTGTCGGTCTGAATGGCTTTCACCAGCGCCGAGATCTGGCGCGTAGCGTCTGCGGAGCGTTCAGCGAGGCGCTGCACTTCTTCCGCCACCACCGAGAAGCCGCGACCGGCTTCACCCGCAGATGCGGCCTGAATGGCGGCGTTCAGAGCCAGCACGTTCGTCTGCTCGGTAATGTCAGAAATCAGCTCGGTGATTTCACCGATCTCCTGCGACGATTCGCCCAGGCGTTTGATCCGCTTGGAAGTGTCCTGGATCTGGTCGCGGATGGAGTTCATACCGCCGATGGCGTTCTGCACGGCCTGCAGACCCGAGTCAGCAGCTTGCAGCGACTGACGGGCCACCGTGGCGGACTCTTGCGCCTGTGTGGACACCTCGTTGATTCGGGTCGCCATGTCCAGAACGGAGCGGCCGGTTTCGCGAATTTCGCGCAGCTGCTCGGTCGATGCCGCCAGCAGCTCGGTCGAGGTGTTGTCCACCTGAGCGGTCGTCTGCGCCACGCGGGTCGCCGTGTTCTGCACGCTGCCCACCAGCTGACGCAACTCTTCCACCGTGTAGTTCACCGAGTCGGCAATAGCGCCAGTGATGTCTTCCGTCACCGTGGCTTCTTGCGTCAAGTCACCTTCAGCAACCGATTGCAGTTCGTTCATCAAACGCAAAATGGCGGCCTGGTTGGCGTCGTTGACGCGCTTGGCTTCCTGCTCCTGGCGCTTGGCGTCGCGTTGCTGGTTTTCAGCAGCTGCCTGACGGCCACGGCTGTCCAGCAGCTGAACGCGCGAAATACCGATACCGCACAGCAGCACGAACAAGCCTGCCAGCGCCAGCGCGGCGAACTGGCCTGCACCCAGACCGGTCTGGGCGGACAGCTTGCTCTGCAGACCTTCCAGCTGGCGGCGCAGGGGTTCGCTGTCGGCAATGATGGCGGACTGCGCTTCGCGGGCAGACACCAGACCTTGCAGATTGCCCAAAATAGCGCTGGCCTGTGTGCGGGTCTGTTCGTACAGCTTGATCAGGGCTTCCAGTTGTTCGCGGGTCTGCGCATCCTTGGTGGCCGAAAGGCGCAACTCGGGGCTGCCTTCCAGCAGGCCTTGCGCGATTTCCTTGAAGGAATTCAAGTCCTTGCCCAGCAGGAACACCGCCTCGGGGCTCACGCCTTCCATGGTCTGGAACTCGTTGGCAGACTTACCGATACGCTGGGTCAACATCACCAGCTGGCCTGCGGCAGAGATTTCGGCCGCAGGAGCGTTTTGCTGCAGCTTGAGCGACGACACCGTTTCAGCGATTTCCAGCAGGTCGGACGACTGGCGGTTGATAGTGCGCAGAGCGTCACCCACCTGCGTCAGGATCTTTTGCTGGCCCATCACCACGCTAGCATTGCGCTCTGCGCGCTCCATCAGGGGGTTGACGGCGTCCAGATCGGGCTTGAAGGGTTCGCCCAGCGACTGCACACCCAGCTCGTTGTCACCCGAATTCAGGGCGCGCACGTTGCGGGCCAACACGCCCGAGCTTTCCACCACGTCCGGGAACGCCTGTGGACTACCCACCAGCGCCTGCGACACCGACTTGGCGAGACGTTGCGACTGCATCAGCGACTGGCCGGTAGCCGCCAGTTGTTGCGCGGAACGATCGGCCTGCTGCAGCACCCAACCGGCGATCAGTGCCAGCACCACCACCCCCACGGCCAGCAAGGCCAGCAGCCGGCGCTGATGGCCGGCAGCGGTCGAGCGGCCCAGCAAGGGCAGGCTGATGAGGTCTTCTTCCGCTTCGGGCGCGGTCAGTTCCGGCGTGTAGTCGTCGGGATCGCCCTGGACGCTGTTCATGGCTTCGGCCTGGTAGGAGTCGCGCAGTTGCGAGCCATCCAGGGCTCCCGTGGCCAGGAGGTCCTGCCCATCGTCGGTCGCGCCGGTGGCTGCGCCGGTATCAGGCGTGGCGGGTTTCCGGTTGAACAGTTTTCCAAATTGATTGACGACGGACATGGTGCAGCCTTACAGAAAAACTCAAGCACTGATGCTCAGGAAAGCGGGATGTTGGGACAGGATCTGCAAGTTCAGCTCCTGCCAGCGTGTGCCACTGGAATCGATATAGGTGGTGCCGAAGAAGCTGGGCGAATCCTCGGCCGGCGGTTCGGACGACACAAACGCGTCCGTGCCGCGCAGCCCGGCCAAGCGGTCCACCAGCAGGGCGGCATTGACGTCGAGCGCGGCGTTGAACGCGAGCAGGCTGGCCTCGGACAAGGCTTGCTCGGTGCGCGGTACGGTGGAACCGAGCAAACCCGCCAGGTCCACCACCCCCACCAGGCCACCGCGCAGGTTGGCCACGCCCAGAAACCAGCTCTGGGTGTAAGGCACGGCCTGCACCGACACCCAGGGGAAGATCTCCCCGGACTGCCCCAGGGGCAGCAAATAGAAATTCCCGGCGGACTCTACAGCCAGCCAGGAGGACACGGACGTACCTTCGGACCTTGCAGCCTGCAAGCGGCTGGCAAGTCGGGTCTGGAGCTCCCGTAGGGCTTCGCGGTTTGCCATGAGCGCGCCGCTGCCTTAGTTCAGAGCGTCGATTTTGGCCTGCAGCTCTGCGGGGTCCACCGGCTTGGTGATGTAGCCGCGCGCACCTTGGCGCATGCCCCAGACACGATCGGTTTCCTGGTTCTTGCTGGTGCACATGATGATGGGCACATCAGCGTAAAGGGGGTCGCGGGTAATGGCACGCGTGAGCTGGAATCCGTTTTGGCCGGGCATCACCACATCCATCAGGATGAGGTCGGGCTTTTCTTCGGCCAGACGGCGAAATGCCTCTTCGGCATTTTCTGCAGTACGGACTTGCATGCCTTTTTTCTGAAGCAGGTCCGTCAAAAACATCAACTCGGTCTTCGAGTCGTCGACGACCAATACTTTCTGAATGGGCATTAGAGGGCTCCTTGTTGGGAATTGCCAAACTGCTGCACGGCCTGCAACAGCTGGTCTTTGGTAAACGGCTTGGTGAGATATTCCTGGCAGCCGACCATGCGCCCACGCGCCTTGTCGAACACACCGTCCTTGGAGGACAGCATGACCACCGGGGTATCCGCAAAACGGGCGTTGCGCTTGATGATGGCGCAGGTCTGGTACCCGTCGAGCTTGGGCATGAGGATGTCGCAGAAAATCAGCTGAGGCTGGTAATCGTTGACCTTGGCCAAAGCATCAAAGCCGTCGTCGGCCAACAAGACTTCGTGCCCCCCCTGCTTGAGAAAAATCTCGGCGCTTCGACGGATGGTGTTGCTGTCATCCACCACGAGCACTTTGAAAGATGCGCCTGTTGTAGTCAATTGTCACTGCTCCCGATGGAGAAAATAAACAACGCAGCAGCGAGTGGTGCTGGAGCGCCTCAGATCTGGACCATCTCGAAATCTTCCTTGCGGGCGCCACATTCTGGGCAGGTCCAGTTCATCGGGACCTGATCCCAGGGCGTGCCGGGTGCAATGCCGTGCTCGGGAGACCCCGCCGCTTCGTCATAAATCCAGCCGCAAATCAAACACATCCAAGTTTTAAAGTCGGTCACAGCTTAAAGGGCCTTCACATAGAATGCAACGATTGTATCTAGCGATTTCCGCGACCTGCAGCTTCCGTGCCACCCCTCCAGCAGGATCTGGTCCATGACCACCAAAGCCTCCCTTCCCCCCTCTGAAATCCCAGATATTGACGACGATGACGCGGAGGAAGCGAGCCCGGCCTGTGTGCTGGTCTTCAACGCCAGCGACCCCAGTGGAGCGGGCGGACTGACCGCCGACATCACCACCATCGCCTCCGTCGGCGGACACCCGATCGCCGTGGTCACCGGAGCCTATGCCCGCGACACGGCTCAGATTTTTGACCACTTCAGCTTCGACGACGAGGCGGTGTCCGAGCAGGCACGCGCGGTGCTGGAAGACCTGCCCGTGCAGGCGATCAAGGTCGGCTTTGTCGGCAGCCCCGAGAACATAAGCACCATTGCCGAGATCACGACCGACTATGACGAAGTCCCCGTGATCGCCTACATGCCCAACCTGTCCTGGTGGCGCGACGAGCTGATCGACGAGTACCTCGACGCCTTCCGCGAGCTGCTGCTGCCCCAGACCTCGGTGTTGGTTGGAAACCACAGCACGTTGTGGCGCTGGCTGCTGCCGGACTGGACGGGCGGGCGCAGCCCCACCGCGCGCGACATTGCCCGCGCAGCCTCCGAGATGGGCGTGCCTTACACATTAGTCACTGGCATCCCCTTGCCCGAGCAGTTTGTCGAGAACGTACTGGCCTCGCCCCAGACCGTGCTGGGTAGCGGCAAGTTCGAGCTGTTCGATGCCACCTTCTCCGGCGCAGGCGACACCCTGTCGGCAGCCCTAACCGCCCTGGTGGCCGCCGGCAACGATCTGGGCGAAGCCACCAGCGAAGCGCTGGGCTACTTGGACCGCTGCCTGGATGCAGGCTTTCGCCCCGGCATGGGGCACATCGTGCCCGACCGCATGTTCTGGGCGCAGCCCGAGGACGAAGAGACCGACGGCGACGAAGAAGAACCCACGATTGACGAAACACAGGCCCTGGAGGGTTTTGTGATGCCACCCCATGACACCAAGCACTGATCTCAATATCCCCCTGTTCGAACGCGCCAAGGCGCTGATCCCCGGCGGCGTGAATTCGCCAGTGCGGGCCTTCAAGGCGGTGGGCGGAACGCCCCGGTTTGTGAAACGCGCACAAGGCGCCTACTTCTGGGACGCCAACGACCAGCGCTTCATTGATTACATCGGCTCCTGGGGCCCGATGATTCTGGGCCACGGCCACCCGGCGGTGCTGGAGGCCGTGCAGAAGGCCGCGCTCGAAGGCTTCAGTTTTGGCGCACCCACCGAGCGCGAAGTGGAGCTGGCCGAAGAGATCCTGAGCCTGGTCCCTTCGATGGAGATGATCCGCCTCGTCAGCTCGGGCACCGAGGCGGGCATGAGCGCCATTCGCCTTGCGCGCGGCGCCACGGGTCGCAGCAAGTTCATCAAGTTTGAGGGCTGCTACCACGGCCATGCCGACTCGCTGCTGGTCAAGGCCGGCTCGGGCCTGGCCACATTTGGCAATGCCACCAGCGCCGGTGTGCCGCCAGAGGTAGTGCAGCACACCATCGTGCTCGAATACAACAACATCCCGCAGCTCGAAGAAGCCTTTGCCCTGCACGGCAGGGAGCTGGCCTGCGTGATGATCGAACCCATCGCGGGCAACATGAACCTGGTGCGCGCCAGCGTGCCTTTCATGAAGCGCTGCCGCGAGCTGTGCACCGAGTACGGTGCGCTGCTGGTGCTGGATGAAGTGATGACGGGCTTCCGCGTGGCCCTGGGCAGCGCCCAAAGCGTGTACGCCAAGAGCATCCCCGGCTTCCAACCCGACCTCACCGTGCTGGGCAAGGTGATCGGCGGCGGGATGCCGCTGGCGGCTTTTGGCGGGCCGCGCGCCATCATGGAACACCTTGCGCCACTGGGCGGCGTGTACCAGGCGGGCACGCTGTCGGGCAACCCGGTGGCCACGGCTTGCGGGCTGGCCACGCTGCGCGAGATCCAAAAGCCCGGCTTCTTCGATGCGCTGTCGGCCCGCACCCGCTCGCTGGTCGATGGGCTGCAAGGGGCTGCCAAGGCTGAAGGTGTGCCGGTCTGCGGTGACTGCGAAGGCGGCATGTTCGGCTTTTTCCTGCTGCCGGAGCTGCCGCAGAACTATGCCCAGGTGCTCAAGACCGACAGCGCACGCTTCAACCAGCTGTTCCACGGTCTGCTGGACCGGGGCATCTATATTGCACCGGCCCTGTACGAAGCCGGTTTTGTGAGCGCCGCCCACACTGCCGACGACGTGGCAGCCACGGTGGCTGCTGCGCGTGAAGTGTTCAAAACGCTCTCAAAATAATAGCTAGCAGCGCATATTGCACTAGCGCTTCCTGCCAATTTGGCACTGAATGGCCCTCACGAGGGCCATTTTTCATGGCGGCGAGGCTTGCAACGGAGGAGACTCACAGCAGTCCGCGCAACTCGCGGGCGGCCTCCTGCAGCAGGGGCAGCATATCGCGCTGCAGACTGCCCTCGTCCATCTGCTTGGGCGATGCCACCACGTTGAGCGCCGCCACCGTGTGGCCCTGCAGGTTGCGCAGCGGCACGGCCAGCGCGTGCACGCCCAGCTCGTGCTCCTCCACCGCCAGGCAATAGTCGTCGCGCCGCACCTTGGCGATCGCCTGCCGCAGCGGGCCCACCTGCGTGATGGTGAGCGGCGTGAGGCGGTGCAGGGGCCGGTTCTTGAGCCAGGCCGTCAGCTCCGCCGGGGGCAGCGCCGCCAGCAACACCCGCCCGGTGGACGTGGGGTGGGCCGGCAGCCGCGCACCCAGGTGCAAGCCATAGGCCAGCACCCGCGCCGGCGCGCCATACACGCCGCTGCGCGCCACGATCACCACCTCATCCCCGTCAAGCACCACCGCCGAGAACGACTGCTGGGTTTGCGCGGCCAGCCGGTTCAGCGTGGGCTGCAGCACGCGCGGCAGCCGTGCAGACGCAAGGTAGCTGCCCGAGAACCGCAGCACCTTGGGCGCCAGCCAGAAGTAGCTGCCATCCGTCTCCAGGTACCCCAGGTGCGCCAACGTCAACAGGTGCCGCCGCGCCGCCGCGCGCGTGAGGCCCGTGCGTTGCGCTGCCAGGGTGGCGTTCAGGCGCTGGCGCTCGGTGTCAAAACTTTCCAGCACGGCCATGCCCTTGGCCATGCCTTCAATGAAGTCTGCCTTGGCGATGGGGGTGGAGGCCATGAGAGGTGATGAGTGAATTGCAGGTGGACAGACTCGGGGGGAAACAAGCGCTGGCGGAGACCCTGCAGCGGCTCAGAGCCATGGCGGCCCAGATTGCAGACATCGGCCACCCTTGAGACTGCGCGATCATCGCACAAAGCATTTACTGATCGCACGCAATCGGCATTGTCGGATATCGCTTTGATCTGGATCAACCTACGCTCAAGGCCATTGGTTTTCGGTATCTCCCCAGCTTCCACATCCCTTTCCCAGAGGTTTCCCATGCGCACCCAGGTTGCCATCATTGGTGCCGGCCCCGCCGGCCTGCTGCTCGGTCAGTTGCTCCACAAGTCCGGCGTTGACGCCGTCATCATCGAGCAGCGCAGCCCCGACTACGTGCTCGGCCGCATCCGCGCCGGGGTGCTGGAGAAGGTCTGCATGGACCTGCTGGACCAGGCAGGCGTGAGCGCCCGTGCCCATGCCGAGGGTCTGCCCCACGACGGCATCGAGCTGCTGTTCAAGGGCCAGCGCCACCGCATCGACCTGCACGAGTTGACCGGCGGCAGCCGCGTGACCGTGTACGGCCAGACCGAAGTGACCCGCGACCTGATGGATGCGCGCGCAGCGGCGGGCCTGATCACCGTGTACGACTCACAGAATGTGCAAGTGCACGACTTTGATGGCCAGCACCCGCGCGTGACGTACGAGAAGGACGGCCAGACCCACGAGCTGGCCTGTGACTTCATCGCGGGCTGCGACGGCTACCACGGCGTGTGCCGCGCCAGCGCTCCGGCCAACCTGCTCAAGACCTATGAGCGCGTGTATCCCTTCGGCTGGCTGGGCGTGCTGGCCGACGTGCCGCCCGTGTCGCACGAACTCATCTACGCCAACACCGAGCGCGGATTTGCGCTGTGCAGCATGCGCAGCGCCACGCGCAGCCGCTACTACGTGCAGGTGCCTACGACTGACAAGGTCGAGAACTGGACCATCGACCAGTTCTGGACCGAGCTGGGCAACCGCCTGGACCCCGAGGCCCGCGCCAACCTGGTGACCGGTCCGGCGCTGGAGATGAGCATCGCCCCGCTGCGCAGCTTTGTGGCCGAGCCCATGCGCTTTGGCCGCATGTTCCTGGCCGGTGATGCCGCCCACATCGTGCCACCCACGGGCGCCAAGGGCCTGAACCTGGCCGCCAGCGACGTGGGTTATCTGTGGACCGCGCTGTCCGAGTTCTACAAAGAGAAGTCAGCCGTTGGCATCGACACCTACTCCGACCGCTGCCTGCGCCGTGTGTGGCGTGCCGAGCGCTTCTCCTGGTGGTTCACTTCGCTGATGCACCGCTTTCCGGAAACCGGCGAGTTCGGCCAGAAGATCCAGGAAGCGGAGCTGGACTACCTGGTGCACTCGCGTGCGGCCTCGGTGTCGTTGGCGGAAAACTATGTGGGCCTGCCGATGAACTTTGGGACCTGAGCCCCAGCGAGCATCTCGCTCCTTACCCCTGTTGCCCCGGTTGCCGCCGCCGTCAGCGTGGCGCCGATGCGGCCTCTGAGGCCGACGCGCCCGGTGCCGCAGCGGACGGCACCGGCAGCGACACCAGCCACTGCGCCATCTCACGCGCCTGGGCTTCCGTGACTTGCGGGTGGCGGGGCATCACGGTGCGCCCCCACGCGCCCACACTGCCGTTGCGGATCTTGCCGGCCAGGTAATCGACGGCGTCGGCGCGGTCACGGTACCGCGCTGCAATCTGCTGAAACGACGGACCGACGTAGTGGCGCTCCATGCCATGGCAGCGCAGGCAATCGAATGCTTCCACCAGGCGAAGTCCGGCCGATGCGGAGGGCGGTGAAGCAGCGCTGTCTTGCCCGCCAGCACCCGACACGGGCTGCAACATGCGCCAGCCCAGGTTGAGCATGCCCAACACCACCAGCGCCATGAACCCCATCAGGGCCCAACCCAGCCAGCGGGGCCGGGGTGGCGGGGTCTCATCGTCGCGGTGCATCATGCACGCGCACCGCTGCAGGCCCCGTCGCCATCCCTATCATCTCAGTGGCGGAAGTGGCGCACGCCGCTGAAGACCATGGCCACGCCGCGCTCGTTGGCAGCGTCGATCACTTCGTTGTCGCGCATCGAGCCACCGGGCTGGATCACGCAGGTCGCACCCGCATCCACCACCACGTCCAGGCCGTCGCGGAAGGGGAAGAACGCATCGCTCGCCACCACCGTGCCTTGCAAGGTCAGGCCTGCGTGGCCCGCCTTGATGCTGGCGATGCGGGCCGAGTCCAGGCGGCTCATCTGGCCGGCGCCCACGCCCATGGTCATGCCGCCCTTGCAGAAGACGATGGCATTGCTCTTGACGTACTTGGCGACCTTCCAGGCGAACAGCAGGTCTTCCATCTCTTCGAGCGTGGGCTGCTTCTTGGTCACGACCTTGAGGTCGATGAGAGACAGCTCGTGGTTGTCGGCCGTCTGCAGCAGCAGGCCCGAGCCAATGCGCTTGGCGTCCATGGCATTGCGGCCGCGCTCCCAGTCGGTCTTGCCGCCATGGGCGGAAGATGTCGAGGGAAGCGCGATCTTGAGCAGGCGCACGTTGGCCTTGGCCTTGAAGATTTCCAGCGCCTCGGCGGTGAAGTCAGGGGCCATCAGCACTTCGACAAACTGCTTGCTCACCTGCGCTGCAGCAGCGCCGTCGACCACGCGGTTGAAGGCGATGATGCCGCCGAAAGCGCTGGTCGGGTCGGTCTGGAAGGCCTTGGTGTATGCGCTGAGGGCGTCCAGGCCCACGGCCACGCCGCAGGGGTTGGCGTGCTTGACGATCACGCAGGCCGCGGCTTCAAAGCTCTTCACGCATTCCCACGCGGCATCGGCGTCGGCGATGTTGTTGTAGCTCAGCTCCTTGCCCTGCAGCTGCACGCCGGTGACCAGCGAGCCGGGTGCAGGGTGCAGGTCGCGGTACAGCGCAGCCTGCTGGTGGCTGTTTTCGCCGTAGCGCAGGTCCTGCATCTTGGTGAAGATGCCGTTGCTCTGGCCGGGGAACTGGGTGCGCGTGGGCACGTAGGTTTCCGACAGCTTGTCTTCTTCGAACATGACGGACGAGAGGTAGTCGCTGATAGCGCCGTCGTACTGGGCGATGCGGTTGAACGCGGCCACCGACAGTGCAAAGCGCAGCTTGTCGCTGAGCTTGCCACCGGCCTTCAGTTCGGCCAGCACGGCGTCGTACTGGTCGGCCGAGGTGATCACGCCCACGTCCTTCCAGTTCTTGGCGGCGCTGCGCACCATGGCGGGGCCGCCGATGTCGATGTTCTCGATGGCGTCTGCCAGCGTGCAGCCGGCCTTGGCCACGGTGGCTTCAAAGGGATACAGGTTGACCACGAGCAGGTCGATGGTGTCGATACCGTGCTCCTTCAGCGCGGCCATGTGTTCGGGCAGCTCGCGGCGGGCCAGCAGGCCGCCGTGCACCTTGGGGTGCAGCGTCTTCACGCGGCCGTCGAGCATTTCGGGGAATTGCGTGACCTCGGCCACTTCGGTCACGGGCAGGCCCTTGTCGGCCAGCAGCTTGGCGGTGCCGCCGGTGGACAGCAGCTTGATGCCCAGCGCGTGCAGCGCTTGCGCGAATTCGACGATGCCGGTCTTGTCAGAGACGGAGAGGAGTGCGTTCATGGTGGTGGTGCGGAGGTTTTGAATAAAAACGGGCTGTAGCGCTAGTGCATCATGCGCTGGCAGCTATTAATTTAGTAGTTGTATATCTTGTAGAGCAGTCAGAGGCTGAGAGTTTTTTGGCCGAGCCCGAAAGGCGTGCGAAAACGCTTCGGATCTAGGCGCAAAGCACAGCCATAGCTCAGGCTATGGCGAGCATTTGGAACGACGAGCCGGAGTGTTTTGGCGTGCATGGCGGGTTCGGACAAGAGACTCTCAGTCTCTTAGAGCAGCTTGTGCTCGACCAGCTTCTTGCGCAGGGTGTTGCGGTTCAGGCCCAGCCATTCGGCGGCGCGCGACTGGTTGTTGTCGGCTTGCTGCATCACGACTTCCAGCAGCGGCCTTTCGACCACACGCACCAGCATGTCGTACATGCCATCGGGCGTCTCGCCGCCCAGGTCGCGAAAGTAGCCCTGCAGGCTCTCGCGCACGCATTCTTCTATGTGTTTCTTGCTCATGCAGCCAATCCCTCTTGTTCTTCTGTGTCGGCATCCACGTCGGTGGCGGCAGGCAGGCGGTCCATCTGCTGGCCCAGGGCGTCCAGGTAGTCGGCCACGGCCTGCCACTGCGTGGTGCAGTCTTCGATCGTATTGATGTGTGCCCGCAGGGCCTCGCCGCCGGGCAGCGCGCGCAGGTACCAGGCAATGTGCTTGCGCGCACTGCGCACCCCGGTCAGCTCGCCGTACAGGCTGTAGTGGTCGTGCAGGTGGTCCAGCAGCAGGCGGCGCACCTCGGCCACCAGCGGCGGTGCCAGGTGTTCGCCCGTGGCCAGAAAGTGGCCGATCTCGCGGAAGATCCACGGCCGGCCCTGGGCAGCGCGGCCGATCATGATCGCGTCGGCGCCGGTGGCGGCCAGCACGTCGCGCGCCTTTTCGGGCGAGGTGATGTCGCCGTTGGCGACCACGGGCACTTTCACCGCCGCCTTGACGGCTGCGATGGTGTCGTACTCGGCTTGACCTTTGTAGCCCTGCTCGCGTGTGCGGCCGTGCACCGTGAGCATCTGGATGCCCACGGCCTCGAACTGGCGCGCAAGCTGCACAGCGTTCTTGTGCTCCTGGCACCAGCCGGTGCGCATCTTCAGCGTGACGGGCACGTTGTAGGGAGCGCAGGCCTCGACCACGGCAGCGGCAATCTCCACCGCCAGGGCTTCGTTCTGCATCAGCGCAGAGCCCGCCCATTTGTTGCAGACCTTCTTGGCCGGACAGCCCATGTTGATGTCGATGATCTGCGCGCCGCGCTCCACGTTGTAGACCGCTGCTTCGGCCATCATCGGCGCATCGGTGCCGGCAATCTGCACGGCAATGGGCCCCGGCTCCCCTTCATGGTTGGCCCGGCGCGAGGTCTTGAGGCTGTTCCACAAGTCCTTGCGCGAGGTCACCATCTCACTCACCGCATAGCCTGCCCCTAGCGCCTTGCACAGCTGGCGGAACGGCCGGTCGGTGACGCCCGCCATCGGGGCGACGAACAACCGGTTCGCCAAAGGAATGTGGCCGATTTGCATGGGCGGGGTAGGAAGCGGGGAGGCAGCAAAAGATGCTGAAAAAGGAGGCGGGATTGTACCTGCTCAAAATTTCAGCAACTGAAATGGGGTGCACGCGCTTTCTATCTGCGGCCAAGGCTCCATTGACGGACCGCTATGGGCCTGCGCCCTCTAACCTCCCCCTGAGGTCAGGTGCCCCGGGGACAGAGCCTCACTTCACCGTGCGGCGAGATCGGTGTCTGCAGCCTGCGCGGGCGGCAGACCCCGCTGCGCGAAATGCCACCAGGCATCCGGCAGGTTGTCGAACTGGTGGCGCGCCATGAGCGCACGCAGCCACTGGCGGTTGTACAACACATCGGGGGAAAAACCCGTGGCTCCCGCTGCGGCCTCGGATCGTGCAGCGCCCGCCGGGGTGCCCATGTCCACCGCTTGCCCGTCGGCCAGCGGCCCGCGCACCACCTTGTGGGCCTTGGTGCCATCCACCACCTGCACCTGCACCACCCAGCCCCCGCTGGCAGCGTTGCAGGTGGCCTCCAATGCCATCCCTTGGGACTGCAGCTCACGGCCAATACGCTCCAGCGCGGGCCTTGCGGTGGGCTCCTTGTCGCAGGGCGAGATGGCCATCTGCTCCCACGGCATGACCCCGATTTGCAGTCCCGGGGTAGGCACCGCGGCCTGGGGGCTGTGCGCACACGCCGACAGCAGCAAGGCCACGGCCACGGACGACCAGCGGGTCGCTGGCGGCATGGCAGCGATGGGATTCAAGCGGCGGGGAGTGGGCGTGGTGAGCAATGCCAGCATGGGCGACCTCCTGGGTGTGTCATTCAGGGCCAATGTGTTTTCACGATACAGAAGCCCCTCCAGCCCGGCCATGCGCCGATGGCGCGCGCCGCTGTAGGACAGATCCCCCAGGGGCCAACGGAGCCCTGGCAGCCCCCTACACTCAACCGCTATGGAAATCTGGATGCACCAGCTGCTCGAATGGCTGGCCCTGCCGCAGTTCGGGCTGAGCACGGTCTTTGTGGTGTCGTTTGTTTCGGCCACGCTGCTGCCACTGGGCTCCGAGCCCGCCGTGTTTGGCCTGATCAAGCTCAACCCGGACCTGTTCTGGCCTGCCATCCTGGTCGCCACCGTGGGCAACACCCTGGGCGGCAGCGTGAGCTGGTGGATGGGTCTGGGGGCGCACAAGGCCGTGGACAAGGCGCGCGGCAGTGCCACCGAGGTACAGGCACTGAACTGGCTCAAGCGCTTTGGCGCGCGCGCCTGCCTGCTGAGCTGGCTGCCGGTGGTGGGCGACCCGCTGTGCGCGGTGGCCGGCTGGCTCAAGCTGCCGTTCTGGCAATGCCTGGCCTATATGGCAGTGGGCAAGTTTCTGCGCTATCTGGCGATGACCAGCGTGCTGCTGTATTTCATGCCTGGTCATCTGGCGATTTAGGTTGCCGGTCAGAGCTCTGCTGCAATTGGCTTTGGCGTTGGACTCATGGTGGGTCGATGCCTCCGATGCGCAGGGCACCCGGGGGCTTGTGCGCCCATGCGGGCGAGTCCTTACAAGAACGCGTGGCTGCTGGGAATCGACAAGTCCGACATCTGCGAGTCGCCCTTGGCAATCGGCTCCTCGACCACCACCTGGTTGCGCCCGCCCTCCTTGGCCATGTACATGGCGGTGTCTGCCCGCGAGAAGAACTCCAGCACCGACTCGCCCAGCACATACTGCGTCACGCCGATGGAGACCGTCACGCGGCCTTTGAGCAGGCCCGTCCAGGCGTGCGACTCGACCTGGGCCCGTATGCGCTCACAGGTGTTGAGCGAGGGCAGCAGCGAGGTGGCAGGGAAGATCAGCAAGAACTCTTCCCCGCCATACCGCCCAAACACGTCGCCACCGCGCACACCCTGCTGCGCAATGCGGGCAAAGGTGCGCAACACCTCGTCGCCCCCGAGGTGACCCAGCTCGTCGTTGATGCGTTTGAAGTGGTCGATGTCCAGCACGGCCAGGCACAGCGGAATCCCGCTTTCATCGGCCAGCTGCTTTTGTTCTTCGAGCGCCGCCAGGATGTAGCGGCGGTTGAAGCAGCCCAGCAAGGTGTCGCGCTGCGCGTCTTCCTGGATGTTCTTGATCTTGCGGCTGGCCTGGTACAGGCTGCGGTACAGCCGCTGCACGCGGCCCATGAGCACGATGAACGCCGGCACCGATACGGCCAGCGCCAACAGGTGCATCAGCTCCAGCCGCAACAGGGCGTCGTTGCCCTGCTCTGCATAGTGAGCAGCAATCACCGCCGCATAGGCGCACAACACAGCGGCCGTCAGCACCAGCAGCGTGCGCCGGGGCACGGTGAAGATGCCGTAGGCCACTGCCACGAACATGAACGGTGCCAACAGAATCTGCGTGACCGGCTCCAGATAAAACACCACCAGCATGCCGCTGATGGCCGTGGTCACGATGCCCAGCTTCAGGTGGCGCAGCCTGAGCTTGCGCTGCAAGCCCGACCGGAACACGGCACCGAACACGGCAAAGCCCGCAGCCGTGAGGCCAGCCAGTACCCACAGCACCTGAGCCCCCACCACGCCCAGGGCGTAAAACCCTGCGAGGGCCACCGCATACAAGCCAATCAGCCCTGCCACGGCCCACCACTTGGACGAAGCGCTGCGTTCGCCCCGGGGGCCAAAGCCGTCCAGCGCGCGCCGTCCAGGTCGGACGGCCACCGACGAAGAATCGTCGAACTCCAGCACGGCATCGGTCAACGGGAAGGCATCCGTCGCCGAAAACAGGTTTTTGCGTCCAAAAAGCATGTGGTGGCGGGCTCAGGCCTGGAAGAGGAAGGAAAGGTGGCGCAGCAACACACATGCGGCACCCGTCAGACAAATCGCAGGATCTTACGCGTGGCTGACAAAATCGATCTGCGCGTTTTCCAGTAGCCCAGGCGACAACCGTCCACCCGCAGGCGTGCTATGCGAGCACCGCCCGCTGGCGCGCCCACCAGCCCTCCACGCTGTACACCACCAGCGCCGCCCAGATCAGTACAAAGCCCACCAGACGCGCAGGCTGAAAGGCCTCGTTGTAAACCCAGACGCCCAACGCAAACTGCAGGCTGGGAGAGATATATTGCAGGATGCCCAGCGTGGACATGGGAATGCGCCGGGCACCGGCGGCAAACAGCAACAAAGGAATGGCGGTCATGGGCCCGGCCAACAATAGCCACCCCACCGTGGACAGGTCCCCTTGCACCAGAGCGCCCTGCCCTTGCCAGCTCCACCACGCCAGCACCACGGCCGCCACCGGCGCCAGCATCAAGGTTTCCAGGGTGAGTCCCTCCAGCGCGCCCAGCACCGCGACCTTGCGCAACAGGCCATAGAACCCGAAAGTCAGGGCCAGCACGAGCGCGATCCAGGGCAGGCGCCCTGCCTGCACGGCCAGCCACAGCACACCAGCCGCAGCAACCGCCACGGCCAGCCATTGCCCAGGCCGGGGGCGCTCGCGCAGGAACACGAAGCCCAGCGCCACATTCACCAGCGGCAAGATGAAATACCCCAGGCTCGCATCGACCACATGGTGGTTCTGCACGGCCCACACGTAGGTCAGCCAGTTGCCCGACAGCAGCACTGCCGACAGCGCAAAGGCCCCCAGCACACGCGGCTGGCGCACCACCGACGCCATCCATGCCCATTGCCTGCGCACCGCCAGCAGCCCCAGGACCACGGCCAGCGACCACAGCGTGCGGTGCATCACCACCTCCAGCGAGGGCACATCGGCCACCTGCTTGAAGTACAGCGGGAACAATCCCCAGGCGACATAGGCCAGGGCGGCGTAGAGGATTCCGGTATTCATGCGCAAAAAACCCAGAACGGGTGAATGGGTGGACAGCCGCGGGATCGAACGCGGCATCGCCAGAAAAAATCCCTGCCAGCCCAAGGGCAGACAGGGATGGCGGGGAGCACGGCAGACCCACACGGGTCTGGGGGGCGGTCAGACGTTGAACAGGAAGTTCAGCACATCACCGTCCTTGACCACGTACTCCTTGCCTTCGGCGCGCATCTTGCCGGCATCCTTGGCCCCCTGCTCGCCCTTGTAGGCAATGAAGTCCTCAAAGGCGATGGTCTGCGCGCGGATGAAGCCGCGCTCGAAGTCGCCGTGGATCACGCCCGCCGCCTGGGGGGCGGTGTCGCCGATGTGGATGGTCCAGGCGCGCACTTCCTTCACGCCCGCCGTGAAGTAGGTCTGCAGGCCCAGCAGCTTGAAAGCGCCACGGATCAAGCGCGCGAGGCCTGGTTCGGTCTGGCCCATCTCGGCCAGGAACATGTCGCGGTCTTCGTCGCTCATCTCGGCCATCTCGGCTTCCATCTTGGCGCAGATGGCCACCACAGGGGCGTTCTGGCTGGCCGCGTAGTCCTTGAGGCGGTCCAGGAACGGGTTGTTCTCAAAACCGTCTTCGCTCACGTTGCCGACGAACATTGCGGGCTTGGCCGTGATCAGGCACAGGGACTTGAGCAGGGGCTGCTCTTCCTTGGTGATCTCGACCGAGCGGGCAGGCTTGCCATCGTTGAGGGCAGCCTGGATGCGCGTGAGCAGCGCCACCAGCTTGGCAGCATCCTTGTCGTTGCCCGACTTGGCGGCCTTGGTGTAGCGGTTCAGGGCTTTCTCGACCGTGCCCAGGTCGGCCAGGCACAGCTCGGTCTGGATCACTTCGATGTCCGAGATCGGGTCCACACGGCCTGCCACGTGGATCACGTTGTCGTCTTCAAAGCAGCGCACCACGTTGACGATGGCGTCGGTTTCGCGGATGTGGGCCAGGAACTGGTTGCCCAGGCCTTCCCCCTGGCTGGCGCCAGCCACCAGGCCGGCAATGTCCACAAACTCGACGATGGCTGGGACGATGCGCTCGGGCGAGATGATCTCGGCCAGTTGCTGGAGGCGGGGGTCCGGCACTTCCACCACGCCCACATTGGGCTCGATGGTGCAGAAGGGATAGTTCTCGGCGGCAATACCAGCCTTGGTCAGCGCGTTGAAAAGGGTGGACTTGCCGACGTTGGGCAGGCCCACGATGCCGCATTGGAGGCTCATGGCAGGGCTTTCTGGTGTTCTGGAGACAAACCGCCGATTTTACGGGCCCGCCCAGCACCCGCTGCCGAGGGCCTGCATCAGGCCTTCATTCAAACCGCAAATCGGCGGCCATGCGTTGCCCCACGCGCAGCCACTGCCCCGCACCGCTGCGCACGATGGCGTTCATGCCAAAGGTGATGGCGCCGTCCAGCCGCTTGTCCTGGCGGTAGGTGCGCAGGGTGTCACCCACCGACGGATGGCTCTCAGCTGTGGCCGGGTCGATGTCAGGAATAGGGCATCGCGCGCAGGGCTTTACCGGCTGCAGGTGGACGTCGGCGGTGCCATCGCCCTCCACGTGAATCATGTCCACACGGTCTTCGTCGTGGGCATCCACTCCGGCCAAGACCACATTGGGCCGGAACCGCTCCATGCCGACGGAGGGATGCCCCTCGGCGGCAAGCCGCACATTAAGGTCCTGCAAGGAGGCCTCACTGGTCACCAGCAGCGGAAACCCGTCGGCAAACTGGTTGGGGACCTCCACGCCCCCCGTCCACTCCAGGCTGGACAGGCGCCGATGCTCTGGGTCAAACCGCACCAGGCGGCAAGGCTGCCCCAGAAAATCGCTGAACCACTGCGCCGCCACAGGGCCCATGTCCCACGCAGGGACCGTGTCGCGCCAGACGGTCACCGTGGCCGGCGCTTCCACCGCGTCGATCGCCACATGCAACGCCAGCATGCCCGGAGCCCGCAGCACCATTTCGTCGCTCTTGAGCTGGGGCCGGATCAGCGCCAGGCGGGGCAAGCTGCGCTGGGTGAGGAACATGCCCTGCGCATCCACCACCATCCAGGCGCGGTCCAGATCCAACCCGGTCTCGGTGAGCAGCGCCTGCTGCACCTCGATGCCCGCACAGGATTTGACGGGGTACACAAACAGCCGCGCAATGGTGCCGGACAGATCAGACTCGGAAGGGAAACTCACGCCGGGGGCTCCTGAAGAAGGGGGCCAGAAAGGCCAGACCTCAATTCTGCCCTCTCATCGCAGGGAGTAAGACCCCTCCTACAATGCCTCTCATGGCCCCAACCTTTGATATCTGTATTCGTGGCACCGGCATCGTGGGCCGAACCTTGGCCTTGTTGCTGGCACGGGAACGACTGAAGGTGGCCCTGGTGCCCGCACCGGGCCCACACAGCGCGGCGGCCGCCGACGTACGGGCCTATGCCTTGAATGCAGCGTCCCGCAGCCTGCTCGAATCGCTGCGCAGCTGGCCCGATGCTGAACACGCCACTGCCGTCAAGCACATGCAGGTACAGGGTGATCAGGACGGCTGCGTGCATTTCGATGCCGCTCCCCAGGGGGTGGAAGCACTCGCCTGGATCGTGGATGTACCGGCGCTGGAAGAGCGCTTGGCCCAGGCTGTGCGGTTTCAGCCCCTGGTGGAGGTGGTGGACAGCCCGGTGGCATCGCCCCTGACCGTGGTGTGCGAAGGCCGCGCCAGCACCACCCGGGCCGAGTTTGGCGTGCGCTTTGACGTGACGCCCTATGCCCAGCACGCGATTGCCACGCGGGTGCGCTGCGAACACCCGCATGGACAGGTGGCACGCCAGTGGCTTTCGCCACAAGGCATCCTGGCTTTTTTGCCGCTGGAGGGCGCCCAGGGGAACTCTGTGGCCGTGGTGTGGTCCGTTCCTGAGGACCGGGTGTCCGGGCTGATGGCATTGTCTGCCGACGTTTTTGCGCAAGAGTTGCAGACGGCGAGCCAGCAAACACTGGGCAACGTTCAACTCATTGCAGAGCGTGCAACGTGGCCGCTGCAACTGGCCAAGGCAGACCGCTGGTGCGGCGCCACCTCGGCCGGAAATGCTGCACGAAGCTGGGTGCTCGCAGGCGATGCAGCCCACAACGTGCACCCGCTGGCGGGGCAAGGGTTGAATCTGGGGCTGGCTGATGTGGCAGCCCTGGCCGAGGTACTGCGCACCCGCGACTACTGGCGCAGCGTGGCCGACTTGCGACTGCTGCGACGCTATGAGCGGCAGCAAAAAGCAGCCCTGGCAGCGATGGGCTTGGCCACCGATGGATTGCAGCAACTGTTTGCGCGCCCGGAAGCCCCCTGGCAAGCCCTGCGCAATTGGGGCATGAAGGGTTTTGAGCGCAGCGGCCTGCTGAAAGATTTTGTGGCCCGCCAAGCCATGGGAATGCGCTGAACGCGCAAGTTTGATAGACAGGAATACGATGAAACTGACCACTGCTTTGCTGACCGCTGCGGCAGCCACCCTGAGCCTGAGCGCCACGGCGCAAGAGGACGCCATCCGCAAGGCATTGGCCCAGCGTATTCCTCAGATGGACAAGATCGACGAAGTGCGCCCCACTCCCATGAAGGGTCTGTACGAAGTGCGCATCGGTACCGACCTGTTCTACACAGACGCCAAGGGCGACTATGTGATCCAGGGTGAACTCATCGACTCCAAGGCGCGCCGCAATCTGACCGAAGACCGAATCAGCAAGCTGACAGCCGTCAGCTTCTCGGCCCTGCCTCTCAAAGATGCCGTAACCATTGTGCGCGGCGACGGCAAGCGCAAGGTGGCCGTGTTCGAGGACCCCAACTGCGGCTACTGCAAGCGCTTTGAGCGCGACTTGCAGCAGATCAACAACGTGACGGTATACCTGTTCCTGTACCCCATCCTGAGCCCGGATTCGGCCGAAAAGTCGCGCAACATCTGGTGTTCCAAGGACCAGGCCACGGCGTGGCAAGACCAGATGGTGCGTGACAAGCCCGCACCGGCGGCTAGCTGTGACACCAGCGCGCTGCAGCGCAACCTGGCCTTTGGCAAGAAGTACAAGATCACCGGCACCCCCACCCTGATTTTTGCCAACGGCACGCGTGTGCCAGGTGCGATCGGCGCCCAGGAGGTCGAAAAGCGACTGGCCGAAGCAGCCAGCGAAACGCCCTCCGCCAATTGATAGCCGCTGAACGCCCCTGACCGACGACCCCGCGCGGCCCTTGTGTCGCACACGCCATGCCCCTCTCACGCCAAGCCTCTGCTGCAGACATTCACTACCGCGTCGAACCCACAGACCTGCACGCACATCTGTTCACTGTGACGCTGACGGTGCAGCGGCCAGCGGCATCGCAAGAGCTGTCTCTGCCGGTCTGGATTCCAGGCAGCTACCTGGTGCGGGAGTTCTCCAAGAATCTTCAGGTTCTGACGGCTCGGCAAGGCCAACGCGTTTTGCAACCGGCCCAGCTGGACAAGCACCGCTGGCAAGTGCAATGCACGGAGCGCAAGCCCCTGGTGCTGACCTATCAGGTGTGCGCCTACGACAGCTCCGTGCGCACCGCCTGGCTGGACACCTCGCGCGGCTTTTTCAACGGCACCAGTCTGTGCCTGCGCGTGCATGGGCAGGAGACGCAGCCCCACACCCTGGAGCTGGCGCGCACGGCTGCCACGGCGACCTGGGCTGCCGCCACCGGTCTGCGGCCCCTGGATGCCGACAAGCACTGCTTTGGCCTGTACCTGGCGGCCGACTACGACGAGCTGGTGGATTGCCCGGTGGAGCTGGGCAACTTCTGGGTGGGGCGCTTCAAGGCCTGCGGCATTACTCACCAGTTTGTGGTGGCGGGTGCGGCTCCGTCGTTCGACGGCAAGCGCTTGCTGGCCGACACGCAGAAAATTTGCGAAACCGCCATCCGCTTCTGGCACCGCGAGGGCAAGGCGCCTTTCAAAAGCTACGTCTTCATGCTCAACGCCGTGGGAGATGGCTATGGCGGGCTGGAGCATCGCAACTCCACGGCGCTGATTTGCGGACGGCGTGACCTGCCGCGCCAGGGCGAGGCGCGGGCCAGCGAGGGTTACACCACGCTGCTGGGCCTCATCAGCCACGAATACTTTCACACCTGGAACGTCAAGCGCTTGCGGCCCGCCGAGTTCGCCCGCTACGACTATGCGCAGGAGAACTACACCGAGCTGCTGTGGTTCTTCGAGGGTTTCACCAGCTACTACGACGACCTGCTGCTGCGCCGCGCAGGGCTGCTGGACGACGCAACCTATCTCAAGCTCATCACCAAAACGATCAACCAGGTGCTGCAAACACCCGGCCGGTCGGTACAAACGGTGGCCCAGGCCAGTTTTGACGCCTGGGTGAAGTACTACAGGCAGGACGAGAACACACCCAACACTACCGTCAGCTACTACACCAAGGGCTCTCTGGTGGCCCTGTGCCTGGACCTGGCCCTGCGGCGCGAGGGTAAAGCCACTTTGGACGATGTGATGCGTGCACTGTGGAAGCGCTGCGCGGGCGGGCCGATGACCGAAGCAGATCTGCGCGCCGTGCTCCACGACCTGGCCGGCCGCCCATTCGACAAAGAGCTGGCCGATTGGGTGCACAGCACCGCAGAAATGCCCCTGGAGGAACTGCTGGCCGCCCACGGCGTGGCGCTCAAGGCCGACCGGCCGCAGCTGGCCCAGCGCTTGGGTCTGCGTGTGGCCGAGAACCACAGCGTGCAGATCAAGACCGTGCTGCGTGGCGGAGCCGCAGAGAAGGCAGGAATGTCTGCCGGCGACGAGTGGCTGGGCATAGAAGTGCAGGGCCAGGGCTGGCGCGTCAGCAAGCTCGACGACGTCACTTTCTACGCGGGAACCCACACCACCCTGCAGGCCCTGGTGGCACGCGACGGGTGGCTCCTTCGCCTGCCCTTGGAAATGCCGCCGGTCCAGTCGACTGGAGCCTCGGCCAAAGGCCGACGCAGCACCGCAGCCCCATCCATGACGCCAGACACCATCAGCCTGACGGTGACAGACGCCGCCGCGCTGGGACGCTGGCTGACCTGACGACAGCAAAGCCCCGCTGCCTTGGGTATATTGCTGCAGCTTTCATAACCAACCATAACCCCCAGGAGATTTCATGGCTTACGAAACCATCGAGGTGCGCGTTGAAGCGGACAAGGTCGGCATCATCACCCTCAACCGGCCCAAGCAGCTCAATGCGCTGAACGACCAACTCATGAATGAACTGGGCGCTGCCCTCAAGGCCTTCGATGCGGACGAAAAGATCGGCTGCATGATCGTCACCGGCAGCGAAAAGGCTTTTGCGGCGGGCGCGGACATTGGCGCTATGGCCAAGTACAGCTTTGCTGACACCTACAAGGGCGACTACATCACCCGCAACTGGGAGACCATTCGCTCCATCCGCAAGCCCGTCATTGCAGCCGTCAGCGGCTTTGCGCTGGGCGGTGGCTGCGAGCTGGCAATGATGTGCGACTTCATCATCGCTGCGGACAATGCCAAGTTCGGCCAGCCCGAGATCAAGCTGGGCGTGATCCCTGGTGCCGGTGGCACGCAGCGCCTGCCCCGCGCCGTGGGCAAGTCCAAGGCCATGGACATGGCACTGACAGGCCGCATGATGGACGCGACCGAAGCCGAGCGCGCCGGGCTGGTCAGCCGCGTGGTGGCATACGACAAGCTCATGGACGAAGCGCTGGGCGCTGCCATCATCATTGCCGGCTTCTCGCAGATTGCCGTCATGGCGGCCAAGGAGTCGGTCAACCGCGCCTTCGAGGGAACGCTCGCCGACGGCGTGATGTTCGAGCGCCGCCTGTTCCACGCGCTGTTTGCCACCCAGGACCAGAAGGAAGGCATGGACGCGTTCATGAACAAACGCACGGCAAACTTCACACACCAATAATTTTTGTTCTATAATCTTGGTCTGCGGTCGTATAGCTCAGTTGGTTAGAGCGCAGCATTCATAATGCTGATGTCGGTGGTTCAAGTCCACCTACGACCACCAAATGCAAAAACCCACAGTGAGGCAACCCACTGTGGGTTTTTTCTTTCAGGCAAGCCCAAGAACCCGCTCCAGTGACCATTGATGCACGGGCCGCTTGACTTGTCGGAGGGATGTGCCACGCTGGCAACCCCCTTCTAAAATTGTGCCTTCAGCCCCTGGATGTAAACCATGAACCGCTGCACCACACGCTCTTCCGGCCCAGCCCCCTCCCGTCGGGCACCTCGATGTTTCCATGCTGCTGTGCTGGCAGTGATGGCCAGCACAGCCCTCTGCGCCTTGGCACCCGCCTCGGCCCAGACCCAGCCCGGCCTGGGCCTTTCACGCCCGTTCCCTGAAGCCGCACTGCGTGGCACCTTGAGCATCAACACCGCGTCCGAAGCCACACTCAATGGCAAGACCATCCGCATGGCCCCGGGCATGCGGCTGTTCAGCCCCCAGAACACCCTGGTCATGGCGCACACCGTGATGGGCCAGACCTTCAAGGTCAACTATGTGCTGGAGAACAGCACCGGCATGCTGCACGCTGCCTGGATCCTGACCGAAGGCGAGGCCGCGCAGCCCCGCAAGGGCAGTGACGCCGTCATCACCAACATCACGACCAGCTCGGGCGCCGCGCTGAAGTAACCCCTCCGCCGCGCTACTGCCAGGCCGCTGCGCCGCTGCTCCTTCACAGTCTCCGCGCCACGCAGGGCGCGGTGTTTGCTTGCCTTTTTGCGAAATTGCCATGGCCAAAAAAGTCTTCATCAAAACCTTCGGCTGCCAGATGAACGAGTACGACTCGGACAAGATGGCCGACGTGCTCAACGCCGCGCAGGGCTATGAGCCCACCCAGAACGTGGACGAGGCCGACCTCATCCTCTTCAACACCTGCTCCGTGCGCGAGAAAGCGCAAGAGAAGGTCTTCAGCGACCTGGGTCGCATCAAGCACCTGAAGGCGCGCGGCGTGAAGATTGGCGTGGGAGGCTGCGTGGCCAGCCAGGAAGGCGCCGAGATCATCAAGCGCGCCCCGTATGTGGACGTGGTGTTTGGCCCGCAAACCCTGCACCGCCTGCCCGAGATGCTCAACCAGCGCGAGCAGCTCGATAAGCCACAGGTGGACATCAGCTTCCCCGAGATTGAAAAGTTCGACCACCTGCCGCCCGCGCGCGTCGAAGGTGCCTCGGCCTTTGTGTCAATCATGGAAGGCTGCAGCAAATACTGCAGCTACTGCGTGGTGCCGTACACCCGTGGCGAAGAAGTGAGCCGCCCGTTTGACGATGTGCTGGTCGAAGTGGCGGGCCTGGCCGACCAGGGCGTGAAGGAAATCACCCTGCTGGGCCAGAACGTGAACGCCTACCTGGGCAAGATGGGCGGCACGGCCGAAATTGCCGACTTTGCGCTGCTGCTCGAATACGTGTCGGACATTCCCGGCATCGAGCGCATCCGCTACACCACCAGCCACCCCAACGAGTTCACGCCCCGGCTGATCGAGGCCTATGCCAAGCTGCCCAAGCTGGCCAGCCACCTGCACCTGCCCGTGCAGCACGGCAGCGACCGCATTTTGATGGCCATGAAGCGCGGCTACACCGCCATGGAATACAAGAGCACGGTGCGCAAGCTGCGCGCCATCCGCCCCGATCTGGCCATGAGCAGCGACTTCATCGTGGGCTTCCCCGGCGAGACGGAAGACGACTTCAACAAGATGATGAAGCTGATCGACGACATCCACTTTGACAACAGCTTCAGTTTCATCTTCAGCCCACGCCCTGGCACGCCTGCTGCGGGCCTGCACGACGACACGCCGCACGATGTGAAGCTGCGCCGCTTGCAGCACCTGCAGGGCGTTATCAACGCCAACATCAAGTCCATCAGCGAAAGCCGCGTGGGCACGGTGCAGCGCATTCTGGTGGAGGGCGCCTCCAAGCGCGATGCGGGCGAGCTGATGGGCCGCACCGAATGCAACCGCGTGGTCAACTTTGCCGGGCAGCCCCGCCTGGTGGGGCAGATGGTGGATGTGACCATCACCGAAGCCAAGGCCTACACCCTGCGGGGCGAGGTGCTGACGCACGAAACCGCCGCACTGGCAGGCTGACGCGCGGGTACCGACACCCCGCACGCCCCGCGCCCTTTTGGCTGCAATGCCCACCCCCAGCACACCGCCCAAGGCACCGCCACCCGCCGAAGGCCTGTTGCATGGCCTCTCCTTCCAGCAACTGTTGCTGCTGGCGTTCGTGCTGATTGCCGGCTTGCTGGGGGTCAGCTCGCTGCGGGCTTTGCACACGCTGGAGCAGCTCATGGTGCTCAGCCGCCACGGCACAGCCGAGGCCACTGCGCTGACTGCAGCCGCACAGGGCCTGAACCAGCGCGGCCAGGCCCTGGAGCGCGCGGCGCGGCAGTCCCTGGTGCTGCGGGATGCGCCCCTGCGCCGCAGCTTCGACGACATGGCGGTCGAGGCCCTCACGGTGCTCGACCATTTGCAGGCCGCAGGCCTGCCCGCTGCGCAGACCGGGGCATGGCGTACCCACCTCGATGCCGTCAAAGCCCTGCTGGACGCACCGCCGGACCGCGCACTGGACAACGAACGCCTGGTTGCCGAAGAGTTTGTGGCCCTGGAGACCTTGCACGGCACCATGGTGCAGACGGTACAGGACCTCAACACCCAACGCAACAACGCGCTGCAGGACGAGGTGGAGCAAAGCCGCCGCAGCGTGACGCACCAGGTGGTGGGCGCGATTGTGCTGGCGCTGGTGCTGGCGTTGTCGCTGGGCATCTGGCTCGCGCGGCCGTTCAAGCGGCTGGAGGGTGCGATCCGTCAGCTGGGCGAAAACCAGCTGGACGAGCCGGTGCTGATCTCCGGCCCGGACGACGTGCGCCGGCTGGGCCAGCAACTGGAGTGGCTGCGGCTGCGGCTGCTGGAGCTGGATGCCGACAAGGCGCGCTTCCTGCGCAATGTGTCCCACGAACTCAAGACGCCGCTGGCCGCGCTGCGCGAAGGCGTGGCGCTGCTGCAGGACGGCGTGACGGGCGAACTCACCGCAGGCCAGCGCGAGGTCGCACAAATCCTGCACCACAACACGCTGCAGCTGCAAGGTGAGATCGAGGCCCTGCTGCGCTTCAATGCCGCCGCTTTTGAGGCTCGCCAACTGCAGCGTCGCGACACCGACCTGCTGGCGCTGCTGGAGGCCCAGATCGAGACCCAGCGGCTGCAGTGGCAGGCCAAGGGCCTGACCGTGCGGGTAGAGGGGCCGCCCGTGCGCATGCTCATCGACGCCGACAAGATCACCTCCGCCGTCAGCAATCTGCTGTCCAACGCCATCCGCTTTTCGCCGCCCCGGGGCACGGTGCGGCTGGTGCTCTCGCAACCTCCCGGTCATGTGCGTCTGGACGTCTTTGACCAAGGCCCCGGTGTGGACCGGGTGGACCGCGACCGCGTGTTTGAACCCTTTTACCGGGGTGTTCGCCAACCGGACGATGCCGTGCGCGGCACCGGCATCGGTCTGTCCATCGTGCAGGAATATGTGCACGCCCATGGCGGCAGCGTGCGCCTGGTGGACGAAGGCGCACACTCCTTCTTTCGCATCGAACTTCCCCATGCCGCCTAGCAGTCCTCCCCTTCCCTCCCACGCCCTGCGATGGCCGCTGCTTGCGCTGGGCGCCGTGCTGGCGGGCTGTGCCACCACCACGCCCCCACCCGCCCCCGCCCAGACGCCACCGGTCGCGATGATCATTGCCGTGCCCGTGGCCCCGACCGTGGAAGTGGGCCCTGCCGAAGCACGGGGCAACGACGCGGACACCCACCACACCCCCGTCGCGCTGCTGCTGACCCAGACGGACCGTGTGCTCAAGCTGCCCCCTGCCGAACTCGCCAAGGAGATCGCCCGACTGGGCGAAGCGGAGGACGCCCCCCCCGAGACCCCCTTGTTGCTGGCCACGGCCCTGGCGCAAACACGCCAGGCCGTGGACACCGCCCGCGCGCTGGGCCTGGTGCAGCGTGTGCTGGGCAACACCAGCCCCGCAGCGCAGCCGCTGCACCCCCTGGCCCGGCTGCTGGAGGCCCGACTGCTGCAACAACGCCGGCTGGAGGACCAGCTCGACCGCCAGGCGCAGCAACTGCGCGACACCCAACGCCGCAACGACCAGCTCAGCGAACGCCTGGAAGCCGTGCGCGCCATCGAACGCAGCCTGAGCACCCGCCCAGCGCCCGCCGCATCTCCGTCCGCACCAGCGGTGGGCAGCGGCTCCGCGCCACGGCCCGCGCCCTGACCATCTCCCCCCGCCATGGACTCCTCTGCCCCCCACCGTGCCGCCCCTCCCGCCCGCATCCTGGTGGTGGACGACGACGCTGACATGCTGCGGCTGCTGTCGCTGCGCCTGAAAGCCGCCGGGCACGACGTGGTGGCCGTGGGCTCTGCCGAAGCGGCACTGGCGCAGCTGGACATTGCGCGCCCGCAGTTGGTGCTCAGCGATGTGCGCCTGCCCGGGCGCGACGGCCTGGCCCTGTTTGACGAAGTGCGCGCCCGCCACCCCTCACTGCCCGTGATCCTGCTGACCGCACACGGCACCATTCCCGATGCCGTCGAGGCCACGTCGCGCGGGGTGTTCACCTACCTGACCAAGCCCTACGACGGCAAGGAGCTGCTGGAAAAGATCGCACAGGCGCTGGCGCTCAGCGCCCCTGCCGTGGCGCAGCCGCATGCCAACGAGGACTGGCGGGCCGAGATCGTGAGCCGGTCGCACCGCATGACGGACCTGTTGTCCGAGGCGTACATGGTCGCCCAGTCCGACGCCAGCGTGCTGCTGCGCGGCGACAGCGGCTCTGGCAAGGAGTTGCTGGCACGCGCCATCCACCGCGCCAGTCCGCGTGCGGCCCGCCCGTTTGTGGCCGTCAACTGCGGCGCCATCCCCGAGGCGCTGCTGGAGTCCGAGCTGTTCGGCCACGTCAAAGGCGCCTTCACCGATGCGGTGAGCAACCACAAGGGGCTGTTCCAGGCTGCGGACGGCGGCACCCTGCTGCTGGACGAGATTGGCGACATGCCCCCGGCCCTGCAGGTCAAGCTGCTGCGGGTGCTGCAGGAGCGCGCCGTGCGCCCCGTGGGTGCCAGCCAGGCCACGCCCATCGACGTGCGCATCATTTCGGCCACGCACCGGGACCTGGAAGCCGCCATGGCCAGCGCGCAGTTCCGCGAGGACCTGTACTACCGACTGAACGTGGTGTCGCTGGTGCTGCCCACCCTGGCCGAGCGGCGCGAGGACATTGCGTTGCTGGCCAACCACTTTCTGGACCGCCTGTCCCGCAAATACGACAAGCGCCTGTCTGGCTTTGCGCCTGAGGCGCTCAAGGCACTGACCACCGCCGCCTGGCCAGGCAACGTGCGCCAGCTCTACAACGTGGTCGAGCAGGTGTGCGCCCTGTCCACCACTCCCCTGGTGCCCCTGACGCTGGTGCAGCGCGCACTCCGCACCCCATCCACCCAGGTGCTCAGCTTTGCGGAGGCCCGCCAGCGTTTCGAGCGCGAGTACCTGGTGGGCCTGCTCAAGATGACCGATGGCAATGTGGCCGATGCGGCGCGGCTGGCGCAACGCAACCGCACCGAGTTCTACCGCCTGCTGCAAAAGCACGCGCTGACGCCGGGGCAGTTCAAGCAGGATGCAGGCGATTCAGACGATGTCGTGGATGAGCGACACGAATAAGTCATTGATTTACCGGGTGTTTTGATCCAACCACCCACCCCTTGTCGCCATCCGGCGACAAAAAGCAGGGGCTGATCGGCGCCCACAGGCCATTGCACAACTGCTTACACGCAGAGGCCACTCCAACCCATTGATTTCAAAGCGTTTTTTACAGCTGGCACAGGGTTTGCCCTATGCCTGGCATGCACGCAGTTTTTCCCTCCTTTTTTTGCCAAATCGGCAGGCGCGCAGGGCCCGCAGTGGCCTTGGCCACCGCCCTGCTGGCTGGGGGCGCGCACGCACAGGGCTTTGACTTCGAGAGCGTGACCCGCCTCGCCCGCGAACGCGCCAGCCAACCCTACCGGCCCGTGAGCGACAAGCTCCCGGCCGACCTCGCAAAGCTCAACTACGACCAGGTGCGCGACATCCGCTGGCGCCCTGATCGCGCCCTGTGGCGCGCCGAGAAGCTGCCTTACGAGGCCATGTTCTTCCATCTGGGGCTGTACCAGAAAGAGCCGGTGCTGATCAACGAGGTGACGCCCCAGGGCGTGCGCCACCTCCCCTACAGCCGCGCGGACTTTGACTACGGCAAGAACCAGCTGCGGCCCGAGGCCTGGGGCGACCTGGGCTTTGCAGGCTTTCGTCTGCACAACCACCTGAACTCCAGCGCCTACAAGGACGAACTGGTGGTCTTCCAGGGTGCGAGCTACTTCCGCGCGCTGGGCCAAGGCCAGCAGTACGGCCTGTCGGCGCGCGGGCTGGCCATCGACACCGTGGGCGGCCGGGGCGAGGAATTCCCCCGCTTCACCGAGTTCTGGCTGGTGCGGCCCGACCCGCTGTCCACCCAGGTCACGGTATACGCCCTGCTCGACTCGCCACGCGCAACGGGCGCCTACCGCTTCGACATCCAGCCCGGCGCGCAGACCACCACCACGGTGCGCAGCCGCATTTTTGTGCGCGCCGCCTCGGGCACCCCACCCATCGCCACGCTGGGCGTTGCGCCGCTGACCAGCATGTTCTTCTTTGGCGAGAACCAGCCGCGCAAGGAAGACTTCCGCCCCGAAGTGCATGACTCCGACGGACTCATGGTGGCCACGGGCGAAGGCGAGTGGCTGTGGCGCCCGCTGCAGAACCCCCGGCAAACACTGGTCACCTCGTTCGCCACCAAAAACCCCAAGGGCTTTGGCCTGATGCAACGCGACCGCCAGTGGGCCAGCTACGAGGACGTGGAGGCCCGCTACGAGCGCCGCCCCAGCGCCTGGGTCCGTCCCCTGCACGACTGGGGCGCGGGCCGTGTGGAGCTGGTGCAGCTGAATACGCCCGACGAGACGCACGACAACATCGTGGCGTACTGGGTGCCCGCCCAGATGCCGGCCCCCGGCCAGCCGCTGGAATTTGCCTATGAGCTCAGCTGGCAGGGCGACGAACAGCAGCGCCCGCCCAGCGCCTGGGCCACCCAGTCGCGCCGCGGCATGGGCTACACCAAACTGTCAGCCCAGGCCCTGCGCCAGCAGGTGCAGTACGTGGTCGATTTCGAGGGCCCTGCTCTCGAGGCCCTGCCTGCGGAGGCCTCCCTCAAGGCCGTTGTGACCAGCGATGCCAACGGCAAGGTGCTGGAAAACATTGCCTACCGCAACCCCGCCACCGGCGGGTGGCGCATGACCGTTCGCATCCAGCGCCTGCAGGCCGACCGGCCCATCGAGCTGCGCGCTTTTCTACAACACGACAACCACGCTGTGAGTGAAACATGGACGCACATCAGTCTTCCCGAGTAAGCCCTCATGACCCCCACGGCACCCACGCATCCACCGGCCCTGCCGTGGTCGCGCGGCGCGGTGTGGCCTACCCCCGGCCAACCCCCAGCCGACGCAGCACCCTGCGCGAGGAGCGCCACCCCAATGCGGTGACGGCACCGCCCCTGCACCGCGGCTCCATGGTGCCCCTGCCCTGGCGCGGCTTCTGGAACAGCGTGGGCACTGCCGTGCTGCTGCGCCTGACGGGCCGTACATCTCCGCAACCCGCACCGGCCACGGTGGCACAGGCCCCCGCTGAATCCACCGCCGCCTGGCAAGGCGCAGCGCAGCGCCGCCGCTGGACGTTTGCGCTGCTCACCGTGCTGACGACGGCCCTGGCCAGCACCCTGTTTGCCAGCGTGCAGCCCGACTACGAAAACGCGTGGCTGAGCTACGGCCAGATCGCGCTGTTTGCCCTGCTGTCCGCCTGGGTGGTGACCGGCTTTTTGACCGGGCTGATGGGCTTTTGGGTGATGCTGCGCGGCGACCGGCATGCGCTCTCGGCACGTAGCGTAGCTGGGCACACCCTGGCGCCCGACGCCCGCACCGCCATCATCATGCCGATCTGCAACGAAGACGTGGCCACCGTGTTTGCCGGGCTGCGGGCCACCTGCGAGTCGGTGGCCGCCACCGGCAACGGCACCACGTTCGACGTGTTTGTGCTTTCCGACAGCAACGACCCCGCCATTGCTCGCGCCGAGCGCGCTGCCTGGGAAGAGCTGCGCAACGCCCTGGCGCAGCTCAGCCAGCAGCCCCAGGTGCAGGTGTACTACCGCCTGCGCACGCGCCGCACGCACCGCAAGGCAGGCAACGTGGCCGACTTCTGCCGCCGCTGGGGCAAGGACTACCGCTACATGGTGGTGCTGGACGCCGACAGCGTGATGAGCGGCGACTGCATCGTTTCCATGGCCAAGCTGATGGAAGCCCACCCCACGGCCGGCATCATCCAGACCGCCACGCAGGCCATCGGCCATGTCACGCTGCACGCCCGCGCCCAGCAGTTCGCGTCGCGCGTCACGGGCCGCCTGTTCACGCTGGGCATGCAGTACTGGCAGCTGGGCGAATCGCACTACTGGGGCCACAACGCCATCATCCGCGTGGCGCCCTTCATGCAGCACTGCGCGCTGGCGCCCATCCAGGGCACGGGTGGTCTGTCTGGCGGCATCATGTCGCACGACTTTGTGGAGGCCGCACTGATGCGCCGCGCGGGCTACCACGTGTGGCTGGTGGCCGACCTGATCGGCAGCTACGAGCAGCAGCCGCCCGACCTGCTGGCCGAACTGCAGCGCGACCGGCGCTGGTGTCAGGGCAACCTGCAGAACGCGCGCCTGATGGCCGAGCCCGGCATCCACCCCGTGCACCGCTCCATGTTCATCACCGGCGCCATGGCTTATCTGTCGGCGCCGCTGTGGCTGGCCTTCCTCACGCTGGGCACGGCCCTGTGGCTGTCGGGCGCCAAGCTGGTGGCGGACTGGCACATCCTGCCCGCCGAGCTGCTAGCGCTGTGGGCCTGGACCCTGTGCCTGCTGTTCCTGCCCCGCATCCTGGGCGTGACGGCGGTGTTCATGCGCCGCGAGCAAAAGCAGTACGGCGGCGCTTTCAGCCTGCTCAAGAGCGCCGTGCTGGAGAGCGTCATGGCCATCCTGCAGGCGCCCGTTCGCATGCTGGCGCATTCGCTGTTCGTGCTGATCGCATTGACCGGACTGAAGCTGGAGTGGAAGTCGCCCCCGCGCGAAGCCCATGCCGTGCCCTGGCGCCACGCCGTGCGCCAGCTGGCCTCCATGAGCGCCGTGATCGCCCTGCTGGCAGCGGGCGTGGCGCTGATCGACAGCAGCGCATTGTTGTGGCTGATGCCCGTGGGCTTGCCGCTGGCACTGGCGATTCCGCTGGCGGTGTGGACCAGCCAGATCGCGCTGGGCCGTGCGCTGCGTGCCCAGCGACTGCTGCTGATTCCTGAAGAGTCGTGGTCGCCCCCGGTGCTGCGCCGCGCCTGGCTGCATGCGGGGCGCATGGGGCGGCCCATGGCCTTGCAAACCGCCTGAGGTGCCAGACCGAACCACCGCCCCCAGCCGGGCGGGCCATAAAAAAGCCGACACATGTCGGCTTTTTTGTTCACTCATATTTTCATAGCAGCTCAGGCATATGGTTGTAGCGCCTGGTGCCAAAAAGGCTTGAAAACCTTTCAGAAAGGCATCTTGGGCATGCCTCCGCCGCCCATGCCCTTCATGCCGCCCATGCGCTTCATCATCTTCATCAGGCCGCCGCCCTTCATCTTCTTCATCATGCCCTGCATCTGCTCAAACTCCTTGAGCAGGCGGTTGACCTCCTGCACATGCACGCCCGCGCCGTTGGCGATGCGCTTCTTGCGCGTGGCCTTGATGAGTTCGGGCTTGCGGCGCTCCAGGGGGGTCATGCTCTGGATGATGCCTTCCTTGCGCTTGATGTCTTTTTCGGCCTTGTCCATGTCCAGCGAACCGGCCTTGGCGGTGAGCTGAGAGGGCAGCTTGTCCATCAGGCTCGAAAGCCCGCCCATCTGCTTCATCTGCTGGATCTGCGAGAGAAAGTCGTTCAGGTCGAACCCGTCACCGCTCTTGACCTTGGCCGCCAGCTTTTGTGCGGCCTCCATGTCCACCCCGGCGGTGACCTGCTCCACCAGCGCCACGATGTCGCCCATGCCCAGGATACGGCCCGCATGGCGCTCGGCGTCGAACACTTCCAGCCCGTCGATCTTCTCCGAGACACCCGCAAACTTGATGGGCGCCCCTGTGATCTGGCGCACGGACAGCGCCGCACCACCGCGCGAGTCGCCGTCCAGCTTGGTGAGCACAATGCCGGTGAGGGGCAGCGCCTCCTTGAAGGCCTTGGCCGTGTTGATGGCGTCCTGGCCCTGCATCGCGTCCACCACGAACAGGGTTTCGACAGGGTTGATCGCAGCGTGCAGGTCCTTGATTTCCTTCATCAAGGCTTCGTCGATGGCCAGGCGGCCGGCCGTATCGACCAGCAGCACGTCAAAGTAGTGCTTCTTGGCGTAGTCCAGGGCAGCGCGGGCGATGTCGAGCGGCTTCTGGTCGGGCGTGCTGGGGAACCATTCGGCACCGGCCTGCTTGGTCACGGTCTTGAGCTGCTCGATGGCCGCCGGGCGGTACACGTCGCCCGACACGGTCAGCACCTTCTTCTTGCGCTTTTCAATCAGGTGCTTGGCCAGCTTGGCCGTGGTGGTGGTCTTGCCCGCACCTTGCAGGCCGGCCATCAGGATCACGGCGGGCGGCTGGGCGGCCAGATTGATGTCGGCCACGCCCTCGCCCATGGTGGCGGCCAGTTCGCGGTTGACGATGCTGACCAGCGTCTGCCCGGGCTTGAGCGAGCCCAGCACCTCCTGGCCCAGGGCCTTTTCCTTGACGCGGGCGATGAAGTCGCGCACCACGGGCAGGGCCACGTCGGCTTCGAGCAGCGCCATGCGCACTTCGCGCAGCATGTCCTGCACGTTGGATTCGGTGATGCGGGCCTGGCCACGCATCTCCTTGACGAGGCGCGTGAGTTTGTCGGTAAGGGCGGAGGCCATAGGGGTGTTTCCGGTATTGGCTGCGCGCCGTCAACAAGGGCGTTGCGTGCGCAGCCCCGCCAGGGCGCTGGCGGTGGGCGAAAGGCTAAACTGTGCCCATGATTTTAACGAGTAGCTCCCCCGTCAGTTGGCTGCTGGCCCTGGCCGCTGCCGTGGCCTATGCCGTGCCGGCTGCCGCGGCCTCCCGCCTGGGGGCTGCAGCGGCGCGCAATGCACTGCTGGTCGCGTGGTTGCTGCACGGCGCCGTGCTGGTCTGGGGCCTGTGGGGCGATGCGCCCCGGTTCGGTTTTGCGCCCGCTCTGTCGATGACGGCCTGGCTGGTGCTCACGGTCTATGCCGTGGAGCGGCAGTTGTTTCCACAAATGCAGTCGCGCTGGGTGCTGGCAGGGCTGGGCGCGGCCGCCATCGTGCTGGCCATGCTGTTCCCGGGGCAGCCCCTGCACGTGACCGCATCCGCCTGGCTGCCTTTGCACCTGGCGCTGGGCATTGCGTGTTATGGCCTGTTTGCAGCGGCGGTAGTGCATGCCTGGCTCATGACACGCGCCGAACGCCACATCCGGCAGGCTGAAGACCCGCACAGCGGCATCCCACTGCTGACGCTGGAGCGACTGACCTTCCGGTTCGTGACGGCGGGGTTTGTGCTGCTCACCGCCACCTTGCTGGCCGGGTGGCTGTTTGGCGAGACGCTGTATGGCCGGGCCTGGCGGTGGGACCACAAGGCCGTGTTTTCGATGCTCTCGTGGCTGACCTTTGCCACGTTGCTGCTGGGCCGCGCGCGGTTTGGCTGGCGGGGCCGCAATGCAGTGCGTGTGTTGTATGCGGGCTCGGCCCTGTTGCTGCTGGCCTATGTGGGCTCGCGTTTTGTATTGGAAGTTGTTCTGGGCCGCAGCGCATGAAGTACCTGGTCTTGTTGGTCGTCATCGCGGTGGCCGTAGGTATCTGGCGCAGCCGCCGCGCCCCTGATGCGGCGGCGCCCAAAGCGCCCCCCATGCCGCCTGCCCTGCCGCAGGACATGCTGGCCTGCGCGCACTGCGGTGTGCACATCCCGCAGGCAGAAGCCCTGATGCTGGGCAGTCAGGCCTATTGCAGCGCCGAGCACCGGCGCATGGGCCAGGCCTGAGCGACGCCTTGCCGTTGTGACCATGCAAGCAGCGCCCGCAGGCCCACTGCCGCCTTCCGCAGACGCCCCCTTCGCACGGCTGTGGCTCGGTTTTCTGACGGGCCGCGTCATGGTGGCCCTGGCACTTTTGGTGCTGCAGGGGGCCGGGCAGCTGATCAATCAAGCGGCGGCGCCCTCCGTGCTCGCAGTCTGCGTGGCCTATCTCGTGGCGACCGTGGTGCTGCGGGTGCTGTCGCGCAACGCCCCGCCGTCGCCCAGCGCCGGCCCGCAGTGGCTGCCCTCCATTGGTGTGGACCTGGCGGCGATCACTGCGCTGCAGTTGCTGCATGCGGGCACCATGAACTACACGCCCCTGTTCGGCCTGCCCATCCTGATCGCAGCGGTCATGGGCACGCTGACCCTGGCCCTGGGCACCACCGCCGCAGTCACGCTGCTGCTGCTGGGCTGGGCCTGGTGGGTGGGCCAGTACAGCACGGGCGACGAGGGCCAGCGCTACCTGCAAAGTGCGCTGACCGGCACAGGCTATTTCATCGTGAGCTATCTGGTGCACCAGCTGGCCACCCGCCTGGCGCGCGAACAGGAAGTGGCGCAACAAAGCCAGATCGCGGCGCGCGTGCAAACGCAGGTCAGTGCACTGGTCATCCAGAACCTGACCGACGGGGTGCTGGTGGTGGACGAGACCGATGTGGTGCGCATTGCCAACCCCGCAGGGCTGCAGCTGTTGGGTGGCGTGGCACTGACCGAGTTGCCGTTTGCCCTGACCTCTACTGCACCGTGGCACCCCCTGGTGATCCTGGCAAGGCGCACCTTCCGGCACGAACAGCCCCAGACGGCCGATGTTGATCTGCTGCACGAAGGCCAGAGCCCCACCGGCTTGCATGTGCGAACCTGGCTCACATCCACCCGCAATGCGGCCTTGCCGACGCACTCCGAGCGGCTGTGCGTGATGTTCCTGCACGATCTGCGGGAGATGGAAGCGCGACTGCGCACCGAAAAACTCGCGGCCATGGGCCGCATGTCCGCCGCCGTGGCGCATGAAATCCGCAACCCGCTGGCCGCCATCGTGCAGGCCAATGCCCTGCTGGAAGAAGACCTGCAAGAGCCAGCACAAAAGCGCCTGGCGCACATGGTGCAGCAGAACGCCGACCGCTTGGCACGCATTGCCGAAGAGGTGCTGGACATTGCCCGCGTGCAGCACCAGATCAGCCACGCCCCCGCCTCCACCGTGGTGCTGGACGAAACCGTCGCCCAGATCTGGAACGACTGGCAGGCCCAGGACCCCGCGCGGCGGCGCGCCGTGGTGTCGCTGGATACCGGTGCCACCCAGGTGGAGTTTGACGCCGAGCACCTGCGCCGCGTTCTGGTCAACCTGCTGGACAACGCCCTGCGCTACATGGGCCCGGAGCCCGACTCGCTGTCGGTGACCACGCGCAATACGCCTGCCGGCCAGGTCAGCCTGCAGGTGTGGAGCGACGGAGCGCCCATGGACAAATCCGTGGAGCGGCATCTGTTCGAGCCCTTCTTCTCGTCCGAGAGCCGCTCCAGCGGCCTGGGCCTCTATATTTGCCGGGAGCTGTGCCAGCGCCATGGCGCCTCCATCAGCTACCAGCGCCTGAACCGTCCCACCGCACGCGGAGACATCGGAGGCAACGCCTTCACCGTGGGCTTCCGCCGCACGACCCGCCCCGCCGACAATGCCACCTTGTTTGACACCATCGTGGTCTGACTGCTGCCCCCATGAACGCCCCTGCCGCCTCCATCCTTGTCATTGACGACGAACCCGATCTGCGCACCCTGTACGAGCTCACCTTGCTGCGCGAGGGCTACCGGGTCGAGACTGCGTCCAACGTGCAGGAGGCCCGCGAGCAGCTCAAGGCCCAGCGCTTTGACGCGGTGATCACTGACATGCGACTGCCTGACGGGTTCGGCATGGAGCTGCTGCAGGACCTGCGCGACCAGCAGCGCCGGGAGCGCTGCGTGGTCATGACCGCCTACGGATCGGCAGAAAACGCGGTCGAGGCGCTACGCGCCGGGGCCTTCGACTACCTTACCAAGCCCGTGGACCTCAAGCAGTTCCGCTCGGTGGTGGCCTCGGCCATCCAGGGCACCGGCGGAGTCCCCCCTCCGCGTGCGGCACGCAGCAACGGCTCCAGCCGCTCTGCCAATGCAGCGGCGGCCAGCGAATTCGGCAGTGCCAACGCCGCCCTGGATCGCCTGGTGGGCGAGTCCGACGCCATCCGCAACGTCAAGCAGCGCGTGGCCAAGGTGTCGCGCGGCATGGCGCCCGTGCTGATCCATGGCGAGTCGGGCACCGGCAAGGAGTTGGTGGCCCAGGCCTTGCACGCCAGCAGCCAGCGCGCGGATGGCCCCCTGGTCGCCGTGAACTGCGGAGCCATCCCTGAAAACCTGCTGGAAGCCGAATTCTTTGGTGCCCGCAAGGGCTCCTACACCGGGGCTTCGCAAGACCGTGATGGGTACTTTCAGGCCGCACGCGGGGGCACCCTGTTCCTCGACGAAATCGGTGACCTGCCGCTGGCGATGCAATCCAAGTTGCTGCGCGCCATCCAGGAGCGCAGCGTGCGGCCGCTGGGCTCCACCCAAGAAGAAACCGTGGACGTGCGCATCGTCAGCGCCACCCACCGCGACCTGGCGGCCGATGTCCAGGCCGGCCGGTTCCGCCAGGATCTGTACTACCGGCTCAATGTGATCGAGATCGTCATCCCGCCGCTGCGCGAACGTCGGGAGGATTTGCCCGCACTGTGTGCAGCACTGCTCACCCGCATTGCCAACGAATCCGGCATGCCGGTACCCCAGCTCACCGACCGCGCACTGAACGCCATCGCCGCCCACCCGCTGACCGGAAACGTCCGCGAGCTGGAAAACCTGCTGCACCGTGCAGTCGCGTTGAGCGATGGGGACGAGTTGCAGGTGGATGCACCCAGCGGCGCGGCAGAGGTGCAGATGGCGCGCCCTACGCCGTCCGCATTGGCCAGTGCGGCAGAGGTTCCGGTTGGCGGCACCTCCGTCCCGTCCGATGCCGCTCCAACCCAGCAGCCCTTGGCCAGCGGATGCACCGTGCCCCTCCCCAGCGACCTGCAGGCCTGGCTGGATCAGCAGGAGCGCGAGATCCTGATCCGCGCGCTCAAAGAATCCGGATTCAACCGCACGGCCACGGCGGCACGCCTGGGCATCAGCCTGCGCCAGATTCGCTACCGCATTGCCCGGCTGAACATCGCGGTACCCAACGACCAGGACCCGCATGACGACCAGGGCTGACAGCGCCCCGGCAGCAGCCCCCACGCGCTGGGACGGCGGATGGCACCTGGCAGCCCAACGGCTGGCATCGCCGAACTACGGACCACGCCCCGTGCAGACCTCGGGGGTGGACCTGATCGTAGTGCATTCCATCAGCCTGCCCCCGGGTGAATACGGCGGCGGCGCCGTGCAACAGCTGTTCACCAACACTTTGGACTGGGACGCGCACCCTTACTACCAGGGCATTCGCGGACTGCAGGTGTCCGCCCATTTTTTCATCGAGCGCACCGGTGCACTGTGGCAGTTTGTGGATTGCGACCAGCGAGCCTGGCATGCGGGGCAATCGTTCTACCGAGGCAGGAGCCAGTGCAACGACGATTCCATCGGCATTGAACTGGAGGGCCTGGAGGGCCTCACCTTCGAGTCCGCCCAATACGAGACACTGGCCCGGGTCTGCCAGGACATTGCGCAGCGTTACCCCATCGAGCATATCGCGGGGCATGAACACATCGCCCCGGGGCGTAAGCTTGACCCCGGCCCGGGCTTTGACTGGTCCAGGCTGCAACAGGCCCTGGGCTGGCCAGCGCAGCGATTCCCGCAAGGCACACAGACGGGCCCGCAGCAGCTTCGCTGACGCCGCGCTTTCACTGTCGCACGGGCGCATCAAGGCAATTTTTTCTTTGTGCGTTCGCACATATTTTTGCAGCCAAGCACTGCGCGGCCTGGCGCAGGAAATCCGCCGCCAAGGTACGCCACTACAAGGTTTTGCATCGCCCACATCGCGTTTACAAGGGTTCGCCGCAGGTGCCGATTGCCAAGGCAACGGGGTTGGGAACATGCTGTTTCGGTTTTGGGGACTCATTCCGGCGGTACACTACCGGTAGTGTCTTGAACCGCCTCGACACACCATATATAGTGTGCGCCAGACTGAAGTCCGGTGCAGCACCCACACCCTGCGGCGGCGCTCCAGGCCGCACGCCACCCCAGACAGCCCACAGAAGAGGACACCCATGCAAGCTGCTTTGAACACGCCTTCCCCATCGCCCACCGCCTCTGCGGATACCGCCACACACGCTGCAGCGGCCGCAGCTTCCGGGCACCCGCTCACGCATTACCAGATCATTCGCCGCAACGGCGCGGTGGTGCCGTTCGAGCCCCAGAAAATTGCAGTGGCGATGATGAAGGCGTTTCTGGCAGTGCACGGCACGCAGGGCGCCGCCTCTGCCAGCGTACGCGAGGTGGTAGATACGCTCACCCAGAACGTGGTCCGCGCCCTGATGCGCTCGCGCCCGGGCGGCGGCACCTTCCATATTGAAGATGTGCAGGACCAGGTCGAGCTGGGCCTGATGCGCGGCGAGCACCACGAAGTCGCCCGCGCTTACGTGCTGTACCGCGAGCGCCGCACGCAGGAGCGCGCCCACCACCAGGAACAGCTCGCTCCCGCCACCCCGGTGATGCACGTGATCGACAACGGCCAACGTGTGCAGCTGGACATCCTGCGCCTGCACGCGTTGATCGAGTCGGCCTGCGCCAATCTGGGCGCCGACATCAAGGCTGCCCCTATCGTCGCCGAGACCATGCGCAACCTGTATGACGGCGTTCCCATGGACGAGGTCTACAAGGCATCCATTCTGGCCGCCCGCACCCTGATCGAAAAAGATCCCGACTACACCTACGCCACGGCCCGCTTGCTGCTGCATACCATCGTGCGTGAGGTGCTGGGGCGTGACGTGACCCAAAGCGACATGGGCCAGGCCTACAAGGACTATTTCCCCTCCTTCATCCAGAAGGGGGTGGACAACGAGCTGCTGGATGAGCGCCTGCTCAAGCAATACGATCTGAACCGCCTGGGCGCTGCGCTCAAGGCCGAGCGCGACCTGCAGTTCGATTACCTCGGCCTGCAGACGCTGTACGACCGCTACTTCCTGCACGTCAAGAAGACCCGCATCGAGCTGCCCCAGGCCTTCTTCATGCGCGTGGCCATGGGCCTGGCGCTGAACGAAACCGACCGCGAGGCGCGGGCCATCGAGTTCTACGAAGTGCTGTCCAGCTTCGACTTCATGTCCAGCACGCCCACGCTGTTCAACAGCGGCACGCTGCGCTCGCAGCTGTCGAGCTGCTACCTGACCACCGTGCCGGACGACCTGGATGGCATCTACGAGTCCATCAAGGAAAACGCCCTGCTGTCCAAGTTTGCAGGCGGCCTGGGCAACGACTGGACGCGCGTGCGCGCCCTGGGCAGCCACATCAAGGGCACGAACGGCGAATCGCAAGGCGTGGTGCCCTTCCTCAAGGTCGTGAACGATACGGCCGTGGCCGTGAACCAGGGCGGCAAGCGCAAGGGCGCCGTCTGCACGTACCTGGAAACCTGGCACCTGGACATCGAAGAGTTCCTGGAACTGCGCAAGAACACTGGCGACGACCGCCGGCGCACGCACGACATGAACACGGCGAACTGGATTCCCGACCTGTTCATGCGCCGCGTGATGGAAAAGGGCACCTGGACCCTGTTCTCGCCTTCCAACGTGCCGGATCTGCACGATCTGTTCGGCGCCGACTTTGAAAAGGCCTACGTGGCCTACGAAGAAAAAGCCGCACGCGGCGAGATCAAGCCCGCCAAGACCGTGCAGGCCACCGACCTCTGGCGCAAGATTCTGACCATGCTGTTCGAAACCGGCCATCCCTGGATCACGTTCAAGGATGCCTGCAACGTGCGCTCGCCCCAGCAACACGCTGGCGTGGTGCATTCGTCCAACCTGTGCACCGAGATCACGCTGAACACCAGCGACACCGAAACTGCTGTTTGCAACCTGGGTTCCGTCAACCTGCTGCAGCACATCAAAGACGGCCAGATCGATCACGAGAAGCTCAAGAAGACCATCACCGTGGCCATGCGCATGCTGGACAACGTGATCGACATCAACTACTACGCCGTGAACAAGGCCCGTGACTCCAACCTGCGCCACCGCCCCGTGGGCCTGGGCGTGATGGCCTTCCAGGACAGCCTGTATGCGCTGCGCATTCCTTATGCCTCGCAAGAGGCGGTGGAATTCGCCGACAAGTCGATGGAAGCCATCTGCTACTACGCTTATTGGGCGTCCACCGAGCTCGCCAAGGAACGCGGCCAGTACTCCAGCTACAAGGGTTCGCTGTGGGACCGCGGCATCCTGCCGTTTGATACGCTGGACATGCTTGCCAAAGCCCGTGGCGGTTATGTGGAAGTGGACCGCTCGTCCACGATGGACTGGGACGCCCTGCGCAAGAAGATTGCGCAGGACGGCATGCGCAATTCCAACTGCGTGGCCATCGCGCCCACCGCCACCATCTCCAACATCATCGGCGTGGATGCCTCGATCGAGCCCTCGTTTGGCAACCTGTCGGTCAAGTCCAACCTGTCGGGCGAGTTCACCGTGATCAACAGCGGGCTGGTGCGCGATCTCAAACGCCTGGGCCTGTGGGACGACGTGATGATCATGGACCTCAAGCACTTCAAGGGTTCGCTGCACCCCATCGACCGCGTGCCGCAGGACATCAAGGCGCTGTACTCCACAGCTTTTGAAGTCGAGCCTCAGTGGCTGGTGGAGGCCGCATCGCGCCGCCAGAAGTGGATCGATCAGGCACAGAGCCTGAACATCTACATGGCTGGCGCATCGGGCAAGAAGCTCGACGACACCTACAAGCTGGCATGGGTCCGTGGCCTCAAGACCACCTACTACCTGCGCACGCAAAGCGCCACACACGTCGAGATGAGCACCGTGAACACGCGCCAGCTCAATGCCGTGTCGTCGGGTGGAGACAGCGGCGCGTCCGCAGCTTCGGCCACGGCGCAAGCGCAGCCCAGCCCGCTGGCAGCAGCAACTGCTGCTGCTCAACAGGCCGCGGCGGTGCCAGCGACGGACGTGAAGTTCTGCGCCATCGACGATCCTGGCTGCGAGGCCTGCCAGTAAGCACTTTGCGAGCAACGCTTCGGAATCGCCCGGGGCGTTGCTTCGGTGCTGTGAAGCAACAAAACCTTGCTGCACAACGCTTCAGTGCTTTTCTTTTCGCAGCACTGCTTTCATAATCCGAACACTGGAAAATCTATGTTGACCTGGGACGAAGAAGTCAAGCCCTCATCGCAAAATCAACTGGACGGCGGTCTGCCCAACAACCGCCAGGTGGGACAACCGCCTCTCGCTTTCCAGACACCTTCGCTGCAACCCGTGGGCGCCACATCCCCCGCAGCACATACCTCCACGACCCCCGTCACCGCTGCAGCGCATCGCCGCGTCAATGCAGCCGACAAGCGCATCATCAACGGCCAGACCGACGTCAACCAGTTGGTGCCCTTCAAGTACAAGTGGGCGTGGGAAAAATACTTGGCCACCTGCGCCAACCACTGGATGCCCCAAGAGGTGAACATGACGCGCGACATCGCGTTGTGGAAGGACCCCAACGGCCTGACCGACGACGAGCGCCGCATCATCAAGCGCAACCTCGGCTTCTTCGTCACCGCAGACTCGCTGGCCGCCAACAACATCGTGCTGGGCACGTACCGCCACATCACGGCCCCTGAGTGCCGCCAGTTCCTGCTGCGCCAGGCCTTCGAAGAAGCGATCCACACCCACGCCTACCAGTACATCGTCGAGTCGCTGGGCCTGGATGAGAGCGAGATCTTCAACGCCTACAACGAAGTCCAGTCGATCCGCGACAAGGACGAGTTCCTGATCCCCTTCATCGAAGCGATCATGGACCCATCCTTCAAAACCGGCACCCCCGAAACCGACCAGACCCTGCTCAAGTCGCTGATCGTTTTTGCCTGCCTGATGGAAGGCCTTTTCTTCTACGTGGGCTTCACGCAAATTCTGGCGCTGGGTCGACAGAACAAGATGACGGGCGCTGCGGAACAGTATCAGTACATCCTGCGCGACGAGTCGATGCACTGCAACTTCGGCATCGATCTGATCAATCAGCTCAAGCTGGAAAACCCACACCTGTGGACGGCGGAATTCAAGGCCGAGATCAAGGCGCTGTTCCTCAAGGCCGTCGAGCTGGAGTACCGCTACGCCGAAGACACCATGCCCCGTGGCGTGCTGGGCATGAACGCCTCCATGTTCAAGGGCTACTTGCGCTACATCGCCAATCGCCGTGCCACGCAGATCGGGCTGGAGACACTGTTCCCCAACGAAGAAAACCCGTTCCCGTGGATGAGCGAGATGATCGACCTCAAGAAGGAACGCAACTTCTTCGAGACCCGGGTTATTGAATACCAGTCCGGTGGTGCGCTGTCCTGGGACTAGCGCCTTTTTTTGCAGGCCACACCACATGGATTTTTACACCACGCCCAGCACCGACAGCGCCGCAGAGTGCTGCCCTGCGGGGCGTTCCCGTGTTCATGGAGATGGAGTTTTGATCCATCTCCATGGATCGCTTTTTGTCCACTGCAGACAGGAAGTGCTCTTTGCAAATTGACCCAAGGAGAACATGATGGCAACTGCGAAAAAACCGGCCGCTAAAAAGGCTGCTCCCGCGAAGAAGGCTGCAACAGCCAAACCCGTAGCCGCAAAGAAGGCTGCACCTGCCAAGAAGGCAGCAGCACCAGCAAAGAAAGCCGCTCCTGCCAAGAAGGCCGTAGCTGCGAAGAAGGCTGCACCCGCCAAGAAGGCAGCAGCACCGGCAAAGAAAGCCGCTCCCGCCAAGAAGG